>CAVAQY010000001.1:0-110348 GCA_963590865.1 Bacteroidaceae bacterium
GTAGCATTGAGACTGGCATAGAGAATATAGAGAAGGGTGAAACCATAAAAGATGCGCAGTACTATGGTCTTGATGGCCGTCATAAAGCAATTCTCGAGAAAGGCATCAACATTATCCGCATGAGCGATGGCACGACCCGTAAGGTTATCGTAAAGTAAAAAGAGCGAACGTGATTTTGTCCAATAATTCGTGTTCACTTAATACACCAAGGTTGCCGACTCTGTCTTTGAAAAATATTACAATCAGAAGTAAGGTCACCTTTGGGTCAAGTAACCAAGAACCTACAAGATAGAAAATGATTAGGGAGGGCATACATGGGTGTCCTCCCTTTTAGTGTCATTCAAAAACAGTTACTGCCACAACGCTTCTTCCTGCCAATCTGTCCGCAGTCGGCAAAGCTGTTTCTACGTAAAAACAACACGGGCAACACCTTCAACAGATGCTGCCCGTACTTGCAAATTGTAGCGGGGGTGGGACCCGAACCCACGACCTCCGGATTATGAATCCGACGCTCTAACCAGCTGAGCTATCCCGCCAACGTTGTGTTTTGCGGGTGCAAAGGTACGTCAAAGTTTCCGTTTATCAAAATTTTCATGGCGGAAATATTTTTGCAGCATTATTTTTCTTTGATGTTTTGGTGGCAATTTGCTTGTACAGGACAGGCTGATTGCTAAGTGTCGCGTTTGTGCGTCCCGAACGGATCCCGAAGCCATCCCGAACGATTAGTCTCTCCTCATGCGTCTGTCGTACTGTTCGTGCTGAGAAAAACATTTACTCATTGTTGCTGCTTTCGTACTTTTTCGTCATTTTCCGTCGAAATGCTTAGCTTGACACCTATTTTATTAGTAAATTTGTGGCAGACATTGACGCATTTGATTTTGCTTTCAACCATACAACACATACGAATATGGACATGGAAAAGTTGATAGTCGAATACGAACTCTCTACAAGAACCCCGTCGATAATCTGGGGAATGATAAGCACCGATGCCGGTTTGCAGAAATGGATGGCTGACGAAGTGCATGAAAACGACGGCATTATGACATTCACCTGGGGTGACACGTGGAGACAACACGACACACGAACGGCAAAGATTGTAACTCGGGAGAAGAACAGCCACATCAAAATGAAGTGGGACTATATCGACGACGACAGCGCTTATCTGGAGATGCGCATAGAGAAGAGCGAGATAACGGGCCTGTTGCACCTCGTAATAACCGACTACTCCGAGCCTGACGACACGGAAAACCTTCGCAACCTGTGGAACGACAACCTCTCACGGTTGCACAACGTGAGCGGACTTTAGTCGCAACAGACGGTTTCCTTGAGGAGCTTTGCTCCATCCGCGGTACAACATTTGTACGGCAAATATGCCTTCCGGCTGCTTTTTACCGCCGGCAATGCCTTTATTACGCCTATTTGCAGTAACTTTGTATTCCCCAAATACGGCAAGACAATGAACGTAAACATAGAGGAATCGTGGAAAAACCACATCGGCGGCGAGTTTGAAAAGCAGTATTTCGCAGACCTTGCAGCCTTTGTGCGCACAGAATATACGCAACATACGTGCTACCCTCCGGGCAGTTTGATATTCAATGCGTTCAACCTTTGTCCTTTCGACAGGGTGAAGGTGGTCATCATTGGGCAAGACCCCTACCATGAACCCGGCCAGGCGCAAGGCCTTAGCTTCTCTGTTCCCGACGGAACAGTCTTCCCCCCGTCGCTCGTCAACATCTTCAAGGAAATAGAACTCGACCTCGGAACGCCCATGCCCCGTACAGGCGACTTGACGAGATGGGCCAGTCAAGGGGTGCTTCTGCTCAACGCTACGCTTACTGTGCGTGCGCACCAGGCTGCAAGCCACCAGCGCAGGGGGTGGGAAACATTCACCGATGCAGCCATAAAGGCACTCAACGCCGGGCGCGACCACCTCGTTTTCATTCTCTGGGGCGGCTATGCGCGCAGCAAAGCTCCGCTGATTGACGCATCGAGACACTTGGTGTTGCAGTCTGTGCATCCATCCCCGCTGTCGGCAAACCGTGGCGGATGGTTCGGCAACCACCACTTTTCGCGGGCCAACGCTTATCTTGAGGAACACGGAGAGAAGCCCATCGAGTGGTGAAGTCCACCGTATAAACCCTAAAAAGACTATTGCAAAATGATACTCGAAATTGGCGACGTACTGGTGTCGTCAGACATATTTACCGAATATTTTTGCTGCGACCTTGATGCGTGCTACGGCGAGTGCTGCGTTGAAGGTGACGCAGGCGCACCGGTAACTCTCGACGAGACGGCCGAGATAGAAGACACTCTTGACTCGGTATGGAACGACCTGACGGCCAATGCGCAGGCGGTGATAGACAAACAGGGCGTGGCCTACTGCGACCGGGAGGGCGACCTTGTTACCAGTATTGTGGGCGGAAAGGACTGTGTGTTCACCTGCCATGAAAACGGTTGCTGCTTCTGTGCTCTCGAAAAAGCTTTCCGCGCAGGGCGGACTCCTTTCGTGAAACCAATCAGTTGCGCCCTCTATCCCATAAGGGAGAAGCGCCTGAGCGACGGGCACATAGGATTAAACTATCACAGATGGAACGTTTGTGCGCCGGCTGTAAGGAAAGGGCGCGAGCTGAAACTTCCCCTCTACCGCTTTCTTGAAGCCCCTCTCACCCGCCGTTTTGGTGAGGAATGGTACAAGGAACTGGTAGCTGTGGCCGAAGAACTGCAGCGGCAAGGCGTCAGACTGGACTGACAGAATAGGGGAGGGCGGTGCCTCGCACATTTGTGTATATCCCCTTTTTACGCTACCTTTGCACCGCTTTTTCAGAAATGTAGCTACAGGCAACTATAATGAAGATACTCACAGACAACGAACTGGCCCAGGCTCTGGACAAAGAGGTGTTCCGGCAAATATCGGCTGCGGCCGACAAACTCGGCATGGAGTGCTATGTTGTTGGCGGATATGTGCGGGACTTGTTCCTTGAACGCCCTTCCAACGACATTGACGTGGTGGTTGTAGGCAGCGGAATACGTGTAGCCAACGAACTGAAACAGACTCTTGGGCGCAAGGCGCGGCTTACCGTGTTCCGCAACTTCGGCACAGCACAAGTGAAACTTCGCGACATGGAGGTGGAGTTTGTCGGTGCGAGAAAAGAGAGCTACAGCCACGACTCGCGCAAGCCCGTGGTTGAAGACGGCACTCTTGAGGACGACCAAAACCGCCGGGACTTTACCATCAACGCAATGGCCGTATGTCTGAACAAAGACAGGTTCGGCGAACTCGTTGACCCGTTCGACGGTACCTACGACCTTGAGGACGGAATAATACGAACACCGCTCGACCCGGACATAACCTTTTCGGACGATCCGTTGAGAATGATGCGTTGCATAAGGTTTGCCACGCAGTTGAACTTCATAATAGAGGATGAAACGTTTGACGCATTGGTGCGCAACGCCGACAGGATAAAGATAGTCAGTGGCGAACGCATCAAGGACGAACTCAACAAGATAATGATGACGCGCACGCCGAGCCGAGGCTTTGTTGATTTGCAGCGGTGCGGACTGCTCAATCTCATCTTTCCCGAACTGGCTGCGCTCGACATAGTGGAAACAAGAAATGGACGTAGCCACAAGAACAACTTCTACCACACGCTCGAAGTGCTCGACAACGTGTGTTCAAAGAGCGATAATCTGTGGTTGCGCTGGGCTGCCTTGATGCACGATATTGGCAAGACGCGCACCAAACGGTGGGACAACGCGATAGGATGGACGTTCCATAATCACAACTATGTGGGCGCAAAGATGGTTCCGCAGGTGTTCCGCCGGCTGTCTTTGCCGCTCGACGCGAAGATGAAGTATGTGCAGAAGCTCGTGGATCTGCACATGCGCCCGATATCCATTGCCGACGAAATAGTAACGGACAGTGCCGTAAGACGGCTTATGAACGATGCCGGCGACGATACCGATGACCTTATGCTGCTGTGCGAGGCCGACATAACGAGCAAGAACGAAGCGCGCAAGCGGCTGTTTCTTGAGAACTTCCGCACGGTGCGCAAGAAACTGGCGGACCTGAAGGAGAAAGACTACAAGCGACTGTTGCAGCCGTGCATCGACGGCAACGAGATAATGGAGATGTTCGGTTTGCAGCCTTGTCGCGAAGTGGGCACGCTCAAGCAGACGCTCAAGGATGCAGTACTCGACAACAAGGTGCCCAACGAGCGCGAACCACTTATGAAGCTACTCGAAGAAAAGGCCAAGGTCATGGGGATAACTCGCCGTCCTTGATGTGCTCGTGAAGCTTTGCCGTTAATAGTAGTTAATCTGTTGTGGGTGCGTGTTTTTTTTATTTACTTTGCAACAAATTTGGCTTGTTATACCCAAAAGAAAAATGGCAAAGAACAGGAAAAAGGCCAATAGGCATCATGCCTTGCAGGTCGTAACCTTATGTATAAGCACCACAATGGTGCTCGTTTTGCTGGGCTTGGTCGTGTTTTCCGTGTTTGCGGCGAACAATCTGTCCTCTTATGTCAAGGAGAACCTTACTGTGACCGTACTGCTTGACGACGGAATGAGCGTAAACGATGCACGCCGCCTGTGTAAAGAGCTGTATCACAGGCCGTATACCCGCAGCATAGATTACATAGGCAAGGAGCAGGCAAAGCGCGAGCAATGTGAGGCAATGGGTTCAGATCCTACGGAATTTCTGGGCTTCAATCCGTTCTCGGCATCGCTCGAAATACGCCTGAAGGCAGACTATGCCAACCGCGAGTCGCTCGGTTGGATTTCAAGAGAGATAGAAAAACGGCCAGGAGTAACCAGTGTTACCTATCAGGAAGACTTGATGGACAAGGTAAACTCCAACCTTAGGAAGCTCAGCGGAGTGCTGCTTGTGCTTGCAGCTCTGCTCACATTCGTGTCATTTTCGCTGATAAACAATTCTGTAAGGCTAAGTGTCTATTCGCGCCGCTTCCTCATACATACAATGAAGCTGGTGGGAGCATCGTGGGGATTCATACGCCGTCCGTTCCTGAAACGTGCAGTCGGCATCGGTCTCGTAGCTGCCTTGTTGGCTTGTGGCGTGTTAGGAGGTGCTTTCTATGCCCTGTGCAACTATGAGCCGGGAATGCTCTCGATAGTAACATGGCACGACTTGGCGGCAACGGCTGCTGCCGTTTTCCTCTTCGGCATAGTTATAACGGCGTTGTGTTCATTCTTTTCGGTCAACAAGTTTTTGCGCATGACGGCCGGTGAACTGTATAAGATTTAAGTATAAACATATAAATAACATATACATAATATGAACAAGAGAAATTTTGCTTTCGGACGCATGAACTTCATATTGCTTGCCGTAAGCATGGCAATAGTGGTGGTCGGATTCATCTTGATGAGCGGTTCTGGCTCTACAGAGACCACATTCAACCCGGACATATTTAGCGCAAGGCGAATAAAAGTGGCTCCAATAGTATGTCTGTTCGGCTTTGTGTCTATGATTTATGCCGTTATGTACCGCAGCAAGGGTGATGAGGACGTGACGGAAAGCGGTAAGCCTGCCGTTGAGAACAACAATGGACGAAATGCCGTATGTACTACCATTGAGAACAACGAAACCTCTGTCAAAAACATAAGCAAACACGATGAACTGGTTTGAAGCATTGGTGTTGGGACTCTTGCAGGGACTGACAGAATACCTGCCTGTTAGCAGTAGCGGTCACCTCGCTATCGGTTCCCATCTGTTTGGTGTGAACGGAGCCGACAACTTGGCGTTTACAATCGTTGTGCATGTGGCCACCGTGTTAAGTACTCTCGTTGTGCTTTGGAAAGAGATTGGCTGGATTTTCAGCGGTCTTTTTAAGTGCAAACTGAACGCCGAGACTCGCTATGCGCTCAACATAGTTGTGTCAATGATTCCCATAGGCATCGTCGGCGTATTCTTCAAGGACAAGGTTGAAGCCATTTTCGGTTCTGGACTACTCGTCGTGGGCTGTATGCTCGTGCTTACGGCAGTACTGCTCACCTTCTCCTACTACGCAAAGCCGCGCCAGAAGGAACACATCAGTATGCGTGATGCATTTATAATAGGTCTTTCGCAAGCCTGCGCAGTACTTCCCGGACTGTCAAGGTCGGGCACTACCATCGCTACGGGACTGCTCTTGGGTAACAAAAAGTCCAACATGGCGCAGTTTTCCTTCCTCATGGTAATACCGCCCATACTGGGTGAGGCTCTTCTGGACACGGTTAAGATGGCAAAAGGCGAGGACGTGTTCGGCGGAATAGATACTCTGCCGCTCGTGGTAGGTTTCATCGCCGCTTTTGTGTCAGGCTGCATAGCCTGCAAATGGATGATTGACATCGTGAAAAAGGGCAAACTGATATACTTTGCCATATACTGCGCCATAGCCGGAGCGTTCACTGTGGCATATTCTCTCCTGCAATAATCATATGGATTTCGTCCAAGGGGAATACATATATCTCAATAAACCATACCGGATGTCGAGCTTTGGGGCTTTGGCAAGGGTGCGTTATCTCATATCGCAGAGATTGGGCGTGAAACGCATCAAGACAGGTCATGCCGGCACACTTGACCCTCTGGCCACCGGAGTGCTGATACTTTGCACTGGAAAGAAGACAAAAGAGATAGAGCAACTGCAATACCAGACCAAGGAATACACGGCAACTCTGCAACTTGGAGCCACCACCCCAAGTTTCGATATGGAGCACACCGTTGATGCCACTTACCCTACTGCGCACATCAACAGGGAGCTTATAGAGCAAGTGTTGCCGCACTTCGTTGGCGAAATACAACAAGTGCCGCCTGCCTACTCGGCATGCAAGGTCGACGGCGCAAGGGCATACAAGCTGAAGCGCAAGGGGAAAGAGGTGGAACTGAAGCCAAAGACGCTGCGCATCGACTGTATTGAACTGACGCACTTCGACCCGGTAAGGATGCAGATGGGCATCCGTGTAGTGTGTGGTAAAGGTACCTATATCCGTGCCTTGGCACGTGACATAGGGCAAGCCCTTGGCAGCGGAGCGTTTCTTACCGAACTTTGCCGTACAAGGGTGGGGAATGTTAGCATAGACAACTGCATTACGCTTGACGACTTTCCTGGATGGCTTGAAAAACAGGCTGTCATGGAACAAAGTTGAACGGAAAAATTATAAAAGACATGAAACTATCGCAATTCAAATTCAACCTTCCTGAGTCTCTCGTTGCGCTTGAACCGCCGTTCCGCGCCTTTCCGAACGAGGACGGGAGTGTAGACAAGGTATACAGAAGGGACGAATGTCGCCTTATGGTGGTGCATCGCAAGAGCAAAAGCATCGAGATGTTCAAGAAAGATGCCAAAGGTAAGGAGGTCAAAGGTGCAGACGGAAAACCGGAGTACCTTGGCTTCAGGGATATTGTGAACTACTTCGATGAGGGCGATGCCTTTGTCTTCAACGATACCAAAGTGTTTCCAGCACGTCTCTATGGCACTAAGGAGAAGACAGATGCCCAGATAGAGGTGTTCTTGCTTCGCGAACTTAACGATGAGCTGCGGCTTTGGGACGTGCTTGTGGAACCTGCAAGGAAAATCCGTATCGGAAACAAACTCTTTTTCGATCAGGAAGGGCCAATGGTTGCTGAAGTTATAGACAACACCACGAGCCGCGGACGAACTCTGCGCTTCCTTTACGATTGTCCGCATGATGAGTTCAAACGCGAATTGTTCTCGCTTGGCGAGGCTCCGCTGCCACGTTATATCATAGCACATCGCCGTGCAACCAAGGACGATGCGGAGAATTTTCAGACGATATTTGCCAAAAACGAGGGCGCAGTAACTGCTCCCTCGACGGGACTGCACTTCAGTCGGGAACTGATGAAGCTGCTTGAGATACGCGGAATATCCTTTGCCTACGTGACAGTACACTGCGGGCTTGGCAATTTCGAGGCGATAGAGGTGGAAGACCTTACCAAACACAAGATGAATTCGGAGCAGATGGAAATTACAGCCGAGGCTTGCCAGACTGTAAATGCCGCCAAAACGGCAGGGCACAAGGTGTGTGCCGTGGGCGTAAGCTCCGTGAGAGCCACAGAAACAGCCGTCGGTACGGATGGTTTGCTGAAGGAATATGAAGGCTGGACCAACAAGTTTATATTCCCTCCGTACGACTTCGGTTTGGCCGACTGCATGGTGGCTAATTTCTACCATCCCGAATCGGTCATGCTGATGACTACAGCAGCCTTTGGGGGCTACGATCTGATTATGGAAGCCTATAACCTCGCGGTTGAAAATGAGTACAAGTTCGGCTGCTATGGTGACGCTCTTCTGATAATGAACGACTGATTTGCGGCAGGGTACCGTGCATACAGTATATCTCGGACTAGGCTCAAACCTCGGAAACCGTAAGGAAAACATAGACGAGGCGATGAGGATGATAGGTGAAGAGGTGGGCATCGTGGAGCGTAGGTCGTCGAACATTGAGACCGAACCTTGGGGATTCAGCTCGCCAAACCGTTTTGTCAATGCTGCCGTACGGTGTCTTACAGCACTGTCGCCACGGGAGTTGCTTATGGCAACACAGGCTATTGAACGCAAAATGGGGCGCACAGGGAAGTCGAAAGACGGACAGTATCATGACCGTATCATTGATATTGATATCCTCATGTATGACGACATCACAGTGAATGAAGCCGACTTGAAGATACCTCATCCGCTGATGGCGGAGCGCGAATTTGTGCTTAAGCCGCTCAAGGAGATAATGTAGCGGAGACAAGACCGTCAGGTGTACAGAGAAAATACTCTGCATGACAACAGCAAGAACCGCAGGAAAATACAAAAACCAAAAACAATGGATACAGCAGAATTGTTTAAATGGGTGTTGGAGAACCTCAACTATTGGGTGGTAACGATATTCATGGCCATCGAAAGTTCTTTCATTCCATTTCCCTCGGAGGTGGTTGTGCCGCCCGCCGCATGGAAGTCTATGGCTGATGAAAGCATGAATATCGTCCTCGTAGTGGTGTTTGCCACTGTGGGGGCCGACATCGGAGCACTTGTGAACTACTATCTTGCGCGTTGGCTTGGTCGCCCTATCGTGTATAAATTCGCCGATAGCCGCATCGGGCACATGTGCCTTATTGACCGTGAAAAGGTGGAAAACGCCGAGCAATACTTCCGTACACACGGCGCAGCTTCCACGTTTTTCGGACGGTTGATACCTGCTGTTCGACAGCTGATAAGTATTCCTGCCGGTTTGGCGGGAATGAGACTCGACCATTTTCTGCTCTATACCACGCTCGGAGCGGCTGTATGGAACTCCATTCTTGCGCTAATAGGATATCTGATATACCGTTTCACCGACTTGAAGACTACCAATGACGTTTACTTGTTGGCCACAAAGTATAGCCACGAGATAGGTTATGTGTTGTTGGGATTGGCAGCTGTTGTGGTGGCTGTGCTCGTTTACAAGGGAGTGAAGGAGAAATAAGCGGACGGAGCCTGGCTGTCAACGCCTTGCGGTCTGCCTGTAAGACTCTATCCGTACGGAGGCCAAGCCTCCTACTGTTCAACTTTGTGCTGTGTTCATGGCCTTTGTCAGTCATGCAATAGGCAGATAAAAATCCGCAGGCCGTTTGGCCTGCGGATTTTTTAGAGTTTCCAAAGAAATTGTGTCTGCTTCTTTTATCGGCGCAGACCCAATGCCTTGATAAGAGCACGGTAGCGCTCAACGTCTCTGTCGTAGAGATAGTCAAGCAAAGCGCGGCGCTTTCCTACCAACTTGGTCAATGCTCTTTCTGTGGTATAATCTTTACGGTTCTTTTTCAAGTGCTCCGTCAAGTGGGAAATACGGTATGAGAACAATGCCACCTGGCTTTCTACTGAACCAGTGTCAGAGTTGGACTTTCCGTATTGTCCAAAGATCTCTTGCTTTTTAGATTGATCTAAATACATAGATGTTTGTTGAAAATGATTAAATGTTTAAAATAGCGGATGCAAAGTTACACATTTTGTGCTGTTTACGGCTGCTCTACATTCATTAAATGTGTTCCACTTAACCTATTTTTAACACTTCGACCTCGCCCTTGCCCTAATAGTCGTACGAAAAGACGGAGTGCTTCCTTATTTATTAGTACCTTTGCACACGGTATAGCTGCACTCGGACAAATAAGAGCAGACTCTTTTGTCTCTCGTTTGCAATACCTTTGCATAAGAAAACAATCCGACCATGAAGATAGGAATAGTGATAGCGATGGACAAGGAGTTCCAGCGCATAAAACAGTTGCTTAGCAACATAGACGAGACGGAAGCGAGCGGCAAGACGTTTGTAACCGGAGAGATAGGAGCCAATGAACTGGTGCTTTCTCAGTGTGGAATAGGCAAAGTGAATGCCGCAATGGGGGCGGTTGAGCTTATCGACCGCTTTGCTCCTGATGCTGTAATATCCACCGGAGTCGCAGGAGGGGCATCGGTGGAACTTGAACCGCAGGAGGTTGTGGTGTCTACAGAGACGTGTTATCACGACGTATACTGTGGGGCAGATCAACAGTTCGGTCAGATAATGGGGCTTCCGGCGCGTTTCGTATCCGACAGCCGTCTGCTTGACAAAGCCAAAGGACTGGCCTGCGAAACGAAAATCACTCCGGGGCTTATTGTAACTGGTGACTGGTTTGTGGATAGTCGTGAGAAAATGCAGTCCATACTTGATTCATTTCCCGATGCAATGGCTGTAGACATGGAGTCGGCGGCCATTGCCCACGTGTGCCATTTGCGTGGAGTGCCATTCATAAGCTTCCGCATAATCAGCGACATACCGCTCAAGGACACCAAGGCGGCGCAGTATTTCGACTTTTGGGAACGCATAGCCGACAGTTCGTTCGGAGTGACAAAAGCTTTTCTTGAGAGCCTGTAGTAACAGCTGTACGGAACATCTAAGAAAAAGGAACACAATAAAAGATATGGATAAGATACCAAGTTTCACAATCAACCACGAGAAACTGCTGCGCGGAATATATGTGTCGCGCAAGGACATTGTGGGCGGTGACACCGTGACCACGTTTGATGTGCGTATGAAAGAGCCTAACCGCGAGCCGGCATTGCACCCAGGAGCACTCCACACCATTGAACATCTGGCGGCAACCTACCTGCGCAACGATGCGGAATGGAAAGACAGGATAGTCTATTGGGGGCCTATGGGATGCCTGACGGGCAACTATCTGTTGCTGCGCGGCGATTTTGAGAGCCGCGACATAGTGGATTTGATGCGCCGCACATTCGCTTTCGTAGCCAACTTCAACGGAGAAGTGCCCGGAACAGCCCCACGCGACTGCGGCAACTACCTGCTGCACGACCTGCCAATGGCGCACTTTGAGGCGCACAAGTACTTGACCGAAGTACTCAACTGTATCACCGAGGCCAACCTGAACTATCCGCAGTAGCCGATAGCGCGGAAAGAGATTATAAAAGAGAAACGGCTTGCACTGCATGAAATCATGTCGGTGCAAGCCGTTTCCCGTTGTGTTCTGTTTCGCTAAGTTGTTGCTTTTGCCAGTGCTTAGTTCTTGGCGTTTTTCTTGCGCTCGTTGTGGTCAAGAATAATCTTGCGCATACGCATGCTTTTGGGGGTTACCTCAACCATCTCGTCTTCCTTGATATACTCAAGAGCCTCTTCGAGCGACAGGACCGTGCGCGGCACGATGCGTGCCTTGTCGTCTGAACCACTGGCACGCGTATTGGTGAGCTGCTTGGCCTTGGTGACATTGACCACCAAGTCGTTGTCATGAACATGTTCGCCTACCACTTCGCCGCCGTAAACCTCGTCGCCCGGATCGATGAAGAACTTGCCGCGGTCTTGCAGTTTGTCTATCGAGTAGGCGAAAGCAGTACCGTTCTCCATTGCAATCATGGAACCGTTGATGCGTCGGGCAATGTCTCCCTTGTACGGTTGATACTCCTTGAAGCGGTGAGCCATGATGGCTTCACCCTGGCTTGCTGTCAGTACGTTGGTGCGGAGACCGATTATGCCACGCGAAGGTATCTCGAACTCTATGTCAACGCGTTCGCCCAGGTTGACCATTGATGTCATATCGCCCTTGCGGCGTGTCACCATGTCAATCATTTTTGAGGCAAACTCCTCTGGCACATTTATCGTAAGTTCCTCGATAGGCTCGCACTTCACACCATCAATCTCCTTGAATATCACCTGTGGCTGACCCACTTGAAGCTCGTAACCCTCACGGCGCATGGTCTCGATGAGCACCGAGAGGTGCAATACGCCGCGTCCGCTGACAATCCATTTGTCGGTGTTGTCTTCAAACTGTCTCACTCTCAAAGCGAGATTCTTTTCCAGCTCTTTCTGGAGACGGTCGTTGATGTGGCGGCTGGTGACGAACTTGCCTTCTTTGCCGAAGAACGGCGAATCGTTAATGGTGAAGAGCATACTCATGGTAGGCTCGTCTATGGCTATCGGGGGCAGAGCCTCGGGGATTTCGAAGTCACAGATAGTATCGCCAATCTCAAAGTTCTCCAGTCCGATGACGGCACAGATGTCTCCGCTCTTCACCTCTGGAGTCTTCTTGTGACCCATTCCCTCGAATGTGTGCAGCTCCTTAATCTTCGTTTTCTCCATAGATCCGTCGCGGTGGGCTATGGTCACGTTCATTCCGTCTGTGAGTGTGCCTCTGTGAACACGGCCCACGGCTATGCGGCCTGTGTAGCTTGAATAGTCGAGCGACGTGATGAGCATCTGCGGAGTGCCCTCAATCATCTTCGGAGCCGGTATCACTTCGATGATTTTGTCGAGCAGATATGTTATGTCGGTTGTGGGTTTCTTGTAGTCTTCGCTCATCCATCCGTTCTTTGCCGAGCCGTATACTACGGGGAAGTCGAGTTGATCCTCGGTGGCGTTGAGCGAGAACATCAGGTCGAACACCATCTCGTACACCTCTTCGGGGCGGCAGTTGGGCTTGTCAACCTTGTTCACCACTACGATAGGCTTCAGTCCTATCTGCAGGGCTTTCTGCAATACGAAACGTGTCTGCGGCATCGGGCCTTCGAAAGCGTCAACCAGAAGCAGACAGCCGTCGGCCATATTGAGCACGCGCTCCACCTCTCCTCCGAAGTCGGAGTGACCCGGAGTGTCGATGATGTTTATCTTTACGCCTTTCCAGTCTATAGATACGTTCTTTGAAAGTATGGTTATGCCCCGTTCACGCTCCAGATCATTGTTGTCCAGCACTTGGTTGCTTAGGTCCTGACCCTCCCTGAAGAGGTTTCCGGCCAGCATCATCTTGTCCACGAGCGTTGTCTTTCCGTGGTCAACGTGGGCGATGATGGCGATGTTTCTGATGTCTTGCATTTCCTTTACCTTAAAAATCGGGTGCAAAGGTACAAAGATTAATCCATATAGAGATGTGGCGACGGCCTATTTTTCCACGTCGCTCAGCCCGTTTGCATGGCGAAGGTATCAGGCTTTTATCCCGCAAGGCTTGGCCGTTATGGCAAATCTTAGTAATTTAGCGGCGAAAACCATACTACTGACTATGAAAGACAATACAAGGCGGGGCGACGGAGTGCTGCGCCGCAATGGCGTGAGTCTGCTCGTGCCGTTTCTGATGATTACTTCTTGTTTTGCCTTGTGGGGCTTTGCCAACGACGTGACAAGCCCTATGGTAAAGGCATTCTCCAAGATTTTCCGTATGAGTGTGACCGAGGGGGCACTGGTGCAAGTGGCTTTCTACCTCGGATATTTCGTTATGGCCTTTCCTGCGTCGCTGTTTATACGGCGCTACTCGTTCAAGGCCGGAGTGATGATGGGGCTTTCGCTCTACGCCATAGGGGCGCTGATGTTCTTCCCGGCCAAGGCCACTGGTGTCTATCTGCCCTTTCTTTTGGCCTATTTCATTATGACATGCGGTTTGTCGTTTCTCGAAACGAGCTGCAATCCCTATATCTATTGTATGGGAAGCGAGGAAACGGCCACGCGGCGACTCAACCTGGCGCAGGCGTTCAATCCCATCGGTGCATTGGCGGGAATGTATGTGGCAATGAACTGTGTGCAGGCGAAGATGAATCCCATGGACACGCTGTCGCGCAGTGAACTTTCCGATACTCAATTCGAGGCGATAAAGGACTATGACCTTGGCGTTCTTATCCTGCCATACCTTTTCATAGGCATTGTGGTGCTGGCACTTCTCGTGGCTATCGCTCTGAAACGCATGCCGATGGATGCTGACAAGCATACCGAAAAGAGTTTCCGGCGCACGCTGGGCGAACTGCTCCGCACCAAAAACTATCGTGAAGGCGTGGTGGCACAGTTCTTCTACATAGGCGCACAGGTGATGTGCTGGACCTTTATCATACAGTACGGCACCCGCATACTCATGGGTGAGGGTATGGAAGAGCGTGAGGCAGAGATACTGTCGCAGAAGTTCAACATAGCTGCTCTGGTGCTTTTCACGTGTAGCAGATTCATCTGTACTTGGTTTCTGCGCTACATCCAGCCTGGGAAGCTGCTTGCCATACTTGCTGTGCTCGGGGCTGCGGCCGTGTGCGGAGTCATCCTGTTCACCGACCGGACCGGTCTTTACTGTCTTGTGGCCGTCAGCGGCTGTATGTCGCTTATGTTCCCAACCATCTACGGCATTGCCTTGCGCGGTTTGGGCGACAACGTGAAGGTGGGCGGTGCCGGACTCATCATGTCCATCCTGGGCGGTTCGGTGTTCCCTCCTCTACAGGCTGCCATGATCGACGGTGACTTTACTCTATTCGGACTGCCCTCTACCAACTCCTCGTTTGTGCTATCACTGGTGTGCTTCATCGTGGTTGCCGCCTATGGACACCGTGCCTATGTGCGCCACAATATCACCCATGACTACAACAGTTGACCTCTGCTCATCTGGCTTGTAGAACCAGCTTTGGCCGGAGAACCAAAAGATTGCATACATCTTAGGCAAGGATTGCACACATTTTTCCTACCTTTGCACAAAGTTTAGCAAACGGGAGGCAATGGGGTTCGCTCATGATTGTCCGAGTGAAGCTATACCTTATGTACACATTTACGCAGGGAATAAAGAAGTGCGCCGATGCGCAAGTTTAACTAACAAACATACTAAAGACAAAAATTATGGTAAACAGATTCATTCTCAACGAGGTGTCTTATTTCGGTCCTGGATCACGTAAGGAACTGCCCACAGTGGTGAAAAGCCGTGGATGGAAGAAAGCCCTGGTAGTGACAGACAAGGGACTTATGAAGTTTGGCGTGGCCAAGATGGTGCTCGACGTGCTCGATGAGGCTGGCATAGCCTACGAAGTGTTTGACGACGTGAAGCCCAACCCCACAGTAACCAACGTGACAATGGGCATCGAGGCCTGCAAGAAGGCCGAAGCTGACTTCATCATCGCCATCGGTGGTGGTTCATCAATGGACACTGCCAAGGGCATAGGCATAGTAGTTACCAACCCGGAATTTGCCGACATCGTGTCGCTTGAGGGTGTTGCTCCCACAAAGAACAAGTGTCTGCCTATCGTGGCTCTGCCCACTACGGCTGGAACTGCCGCTGAAACTACCATCAACTATGTAATAATCGACGAAACACGCCAGCAGAAGATGGTGTGCGTTGACCCCAACGACATACCCGCAGTGGCCATTGTTGACGCCGAGCTGATGTACTCTCTGCCCAAAGGACTCACCGCAGCCACTGGTATGGACGCCATGACACACGCCATTGAGGGACTTATCACAAAGGCAGCATGGGAGATGAGCGATATGTTTGAGCTGAAGGCCATCGAAATGATTTATAAGTATCTGCCTGTAGCTGTGAACGACCCCAAGAATCCAGAGGGTCGCAATGGTATGGCCGTGGCACAATACATCGCCGGAATGGCCTTCTCCAATGTAGGTTTGGGTGTTGACCATGGCATGGCTCACCCAATGAGTGCTCTGCACGATGTGCCCCACGGTGTGGCTTGCGCAATATTGCTGCCCACAGTGATGCGCTTCAATATGGAAGTGAGCGTAGCCAAGTATGTGGAAATAGCCAAAGTGGTAGGTGCATACAAGGATGGCATGACTGACCAGGAGGCCGCTGAGGCTGCTTGTAACGCCATCGAAGAGTTGTCGAAGCTCGTTGGTATACCTCAGCACCTTACAGAACTGGGCATAACAGAGGCCGACATTCCTGCTCTCGCAGAGCAAGCCATCACCGATGTTTGTACTCCCGGTAATCCTCGTGAGGTGTCAAAGGACGACATCATCGCTCTCTATCACAAGATTCTGTAATACACTTAATAGCCTTGATGCTGGCTCTGCCATAACGGACGCCGGCATCAGAGTTCAAAAGGAATATGCCCTGCACCGGTTTCTCGCCGAATGCAGGGCATATTCCTTTTGTCATGAAGTCTTGTTAGGCTTTCCGCGAAGTCTTACAAGGCTTATTGTAAAGTCTTACAAGGATTACCGCTAAGCTTATTGAGGCTGTGGCGCAAAGCCCTATTGTTCCTTTGCGTCATAGCCGTTGCCTTTCTTCCGCTTTCTCACCCCAGCCACTACTATTGCAATGATGACAATTAGCAGCAGGGCGTAGCCTGTGTAGGCTATCGTTTCGGTGGTCCTTACCGACTGCGGGAAGAACGACAGTTCCACTGTATGGTGGCCCGGCGATACATTGATGGCGCGCAGGATATAGTCAACCCGACCTACTTCAACCTCGTTGCCGTCCACTTTGGCGGTCCAACCGGGATAGTAAATTTCCGAGAACACTACAACTCCACCTGCCGCAGAGTTTACATCGTAGGTCAAACGGTTGGGTTCGTAGGCTGTAATCTTCACTGTTGACGTGCTGTCGTCCTGACGTTTGCTTTCGCCGAGAGCCTCCTTGAACTTCTTGTCTGCCACAGCCTCGTGACGCAGGTCTATCTTTCCTACCTGGTCAATCTCGTCGTTGGCGGTGTCCACATAGTTCACCTTGTCAACAAACCATGCGTTGCCGTAAACGTAGGGATTTTGCAGTGGCACAGTCTGTCCGCCTTGTAGCGGTAGAATGAAGTATTTGGCGTTAAGCATGTTGAGCACCGGGAAAATACTGTCGCCGTTTACCTTGGTCATGTCGCCTCCAGCTTGTGCCACGGCAGGGAAGAGACGCTGCATTTCCGGCGAGATGTGAGCCTCTATCATCTCCTGGTAGCGGCGCAACTTGGCCGGATGGTAGCCGCCGATGCTCTTGAAGTAGTAGGCAGTCTCGTTCTCGTTGAACGTGTTCCCGGCAAGATTGAGCACTCGGTAGTCGAGCGACTGGTCTTTAAGTATCTCCTTTTCGGTCTCTGTAGGTACTATGGGAGTGTCGCGGACGCTCTTTTCCACAAACATTCCGTCGTTCAGATAACGTTTGTTCACCGCCCACATATCCGCAAGGCACAGCACTGCGATGGCCGCAACGGTGTATTTTGCCTTTAGCTTGTGCATCTTGAAGAGCATAAGCAACAGCGTGCCAACCACAATTATCCAGAACGAGCGCCAGCAGTCGGCTGTAAACACTGCCTTACGCATCTCCGTAAGGTTGGCCAACAGCGGGTTCAGCTGTTCTGAAGGTATCTGTGAGAGAGCTTTCATCTCCGATGTAGAGATGAAATCGCTGAAGAATACGCCCGGCATCAGTGCGAACAACAGACAGAAACCTGCCGTAAGGGCAAAGCTGATGTACACGAACTTTATCTTTTTCGAGAGCACTTCCGGTTCGTCGACTATGCGTTTCAGTGCAAGCATGGCCAGCAGCGGAATGGTAAACTCGGCGATTACGAGTATGGAGGCCACGGTGCGGAACTTGGAGTACATCGGTATGTGGTCGATGAAGAAGTTTGTGAAGCCCATGAAGTTGTGTCCCCACGACAGGAGTATGGACAATATGGTGGCTGCAAGCAACGCCCATTTCATCGGTCCCTTCACTATAAACAGTCCGAGAATGAACAGCATGAGCACGAAAGCACCCACATATACGGGGCCGCTCGTGCCGGGTTGCTCGCCCCAGTACTGTCCTATCTGCTGATATACTGGCAGGAAGGTGTTGTCGGCATGCTCCATTGCCGTCTTGCTCTGCACCATCGGCACCGATGCGCCGCCCTTGACGTTGGGTATGAGCAGCGACCATGTTTCGTCTATGCCGTAGCTCCAGCCTGTTATGTAGTCGCGTTCCAGTCCGCTGTCGGTCTGGTTTTCCTTGGCGGCGTCTTTCTTTACAAGTTCGCTCTTGCCGCGCATTGACTCCTTGCCGTACTGCCACGTGTGGTAGAGGTTGGATATGTTGAGGCTAACGCCGATGACTGCGCCTACTATGCACACAGCCGTGGCCTTGCCAAATCGCTTCCATTCGTGCTTCAATGCCGCATCAACGAGGAATGCGATGAACATTAGCAGCACTACAAACAGGTAGTAGTAGGTCATCTGCACGTGGTTTGCGTGTACCTCAAGCCCGGTGAACAGTGCCGTGACGAACAGTCCCCACATGTATTTGCCCCGGTAGGCCAGCACAATGCCGGCAATCATGGGTGGCAGGAAACCAAGTGCCCACACTTTCCAGATGTGTCCGGCGGCGATAATGATGAAGAAATAGCTGCTGAATGCCCATATTATAGAGCCGAGGGCGGCCAGTGACTGGCGGAAATCGAACGCTCGGAGCAACAGATAGAAGCCGAAGAGGTAGAGGAACACGTAGCCCATCTCGCCCGGAAGCCACAGGTGGGCGGCTGAAGACAACAGGCTGAGCACCGTTCCGCTGTTGTACGACGGTGAAGTCTGGTAGGTAGGCATACCGCTGAATATGGAGTTGGTCCAACGGGTGCGCTCGCCAGTGCGCTCGTAATACTCTTTTTGTTCCATTCCCATGCCCCTTCCGGCGGCGTGGTCATGCTGGTAAAGGATGCGGCCCTCCATGTCAGCGGGGAAAAAGTATGCGAACGAGAGCACCGCAAACAGCAATATAGCCAGCACGTCGGGCAGGCATTTCTTCCAAATGTTCATTGTTATAGCGTTTTAAGTTGTTACCTTTTTTGCGTGCAAAGTTACGTTTTTTGTCCGTAAAGTGCCACCTGTGCGGCGTATAATGTGTGGCTGGGTTCGCTGGCGCCGCTACCATTTCAGCGTTCCGTATTTTTCCTTGTACCAGAGTTGCAGGGCGTTGATAAGGTTCTGCCACAGTACGTATGCCCCGGGAGCCACTGCAGCGAGCGGATTGAGAAGGGTTAGCGTGAGCCAGATGCCCACCACCGTGTTCTTCTGGCCGAGAGCCTGACCGGCACTGATGCTTGCGCCGAATGGACGGCCGACAGCTTTGCCGATGGCAAACTGGATTACGGCTACGAACAGGGGCAGTATGAGCAACAAAGCCAGACACATACCATGGACATCGGCGTGGATTATGTTTCTCACCGTTGCTCCGGAGATAATTGACAGGTTGAAACACCACATGTAGAACCCCAGATTTTTCATGCGTTTCAGTCTTTCCACCATGCGTGGAAGAACCCTGCGGCTTATGAGTGCCAGTATAAGCGGTACCACAAGCACAGTAGTGACATTGCGGAACACCATAAGTGCGGTGGAGGCAAACGTTATGGAGGCTTCTCTCTCCATCACCATAGGGAAAAACAGGGGAATTATGATCATCGTGACCACGTTTGCTATAAGCGTATAGGTGGTTAGCGAGCCTATGCTGCCGCCCAGTTTCTCTGTGACCACGGGCGCGGCGGCAGCAGTGGGGCAGATGACGCAGATGAACACGCCTTCGAGCACGAGTCGGGTGGCGTTGTCGTCGGCAAGACACGTCAACAGCACAAACAGTCCGGCAAGAGTCGTGCGTATTGCCTGAAGCAGAAAGTGCCACAGACGCGGTTTCATCTCCTGAATGTCTATCTTGCAGAATGTTACATACAGTAGTGCGAACAGCACAACGGGCAACAAATCAATGGCAATCGGCCCGGCCGTGTCGCCTATAGGCACGAGAAACGGAATGTTGGCGAACAACAGATACACCGTTGCTCCCACAGTCAGCGAAACCAGTAGCGACCAGCGTTTGACAAAAGCAAGTATGTTCATGGCTTTTTCACACGGCAGACAGCACCTATCGGCTGTGGGTCAGACCCGTAGAGCGGCCGTCAATCCCGTTGTTTTTTGACTGCAAAGGTAATACAAAAGCCATTGCCACAGACACAAAGCCGCCATTTATTAACACAAATTTCCGCAGAGGCAGGCGGAAACTTCCTCTGTCCGTCCCGAACCCATCCCGAAGCTTGGCCGTTTAGGCTTCGTAAACGGGCAGTTTATGAAGCGTAATCTTCAGGGTTGTGTTGCGGAGGTTTTGTCGCACCGTCATAAAACATTACCTTTGCACCCGTCTTGCGCCAACCGCAGGACACAAAACAATATATTTATGTACAAAAACAGTTTCATTAAGCGCGAAGTGCTCGTGTTCCACCATTTCGGAAACAAGGGCTATTCGCTCTTTGCCTGCCTTGGACGTGAGGTGCTAATCTCCGTTCTGAGCGCAGCAACTCTGTCGCATGCACATGCCGAGGGCATTGGCGTAAAGCCAATCCCGGCGGACACTGTGATGAAGACCGATAGGGAGCTGCAGCTCGATGAGGTCAGCGTTACGGGGACACGTGCCCCCATGACCGCAAGCCAGGCTGCGAGAATCGTTACTGTACTGGATCGTGAGGCTATCCAGGCCGCTCCGGTACAAAGTGTCAATGACCTGCTGAAGTTCGCTTCGGGAGTTGATGTCAGACAGCGCGGCCCACTTGGGGCGCAAACCGACATCAGCATACGCGGAGGCACCTGTGAACAGATAGCAATCCTGTTGAACGGCATCAACATCTGCGACCCGCAGACGGGGCACAACGCCTTTGACATTCCGGCAGACATTGACGAAATAGAGCGAATCGAGGTGTTGGAAGGGCCTGCGGGTCGGGTTTACGGCATTTCTTCACTCGTCGGAGCCATAAACATCGTCACCAAACAGTCTCCCAAAAGCTCTGTCTCGGTGCGCATGGAGGGCGGAAGCTATGGCTACGCCAACGCCGGGGCAAGGGTGAACGCTGCCAGCGGCAAGTGGAACAACCAAATTTCGGGCAGCTACACTCGCTCTGATGGTTACAGCCGCAACAAACAAGGCGGACTCAACGCCGACTTCTTCGGAGGAAAGGCCTTCTATCAGGGTTCTTATTCCGATAGTGACGTCAGCGTAAGGTGGCACGCAGGAATGAGTATCAAGGACTTTGGTTCGAATACTTTTTACGGAGCAAAGTGGGACGACCAGTTTGAACATACCAACAAGACTTTTACCGCCATACAGGCGGAAAACAAACATGGACGGTTGCACTTGAAACCGTCTGTCTACTGGAATAGAAACGTTGACCGCTTTGAGCTTTACCGTGGCGACGACGCACTGGTCAACAAGGTCCCGTACAACTATCACCGCACCGATGTGTACGGCATAAATCTCAATGCTTACTTCGACTGGGTGGCAGGACGCACTGCTGTGTGTGCCGAACTGCGCAATGAGGATCTCGTGAGTACCAATCTCGGAGAGCAACTCGATGAACCGCGCCATGTGAAAGGCACAGACCGCTACTACAACTACGGACTGAACCGCACCAATATTAGCTTCGTCGTGGAGCACAACGTCATTTTGGAACGTTTCACTCTGTCAGCTGGCATCGTGGCAGTGAAGAACTCGTGGAACAACATGAACATGAGGGTCTATCCGGGTGTGGACTTGAGCTACAGGATAGGACGATCGTGGAAAGTGTATGCATCGTACAACTCTTCGCTGCGTATGCCTTCCGTCACGGAACTGTACTATTCCGTGGGAGGACACAAGGCCGACAAGAGACTGAAACCGGAGGAACTGCAGGCCATTGAAGGCGGAGTGAAATACTCTGGCGGCGGAATAAACGCTTCAGTCTGCGCCTACTACAACCATGGGACGAACCTGATTGACTGGATAAGGCGCACGGATGAGGGCGACGACGCGGTGTGGCAGTCGGTGAATTTCACCAAAATAAATTCTGTAGGTGTTGCCACTTCGCTGGCTTTCGACCTGAAACGGCTCATTCCATCGCAGGATTTCCTGCGCCGTCTGGATGTTTCGTACAACTATATTAATCAGTCGAAAGACGAACCGGGCAACATTCAGAGCCGTTCCACACTGGAATATCTGCGCCACAAGGCCACCGCATCGCTGGAGATGAACCCTTGGCAGCGGCTCAACCTGACGCTGAAATACCGTTTTCAGGAACGTTGCGGCACGTTTACCGATGCTTCCGGCAATGTAAGAGGCTATGCTCCGTATGCCATAACGGACATTCGCGCGTCGTGGAACGCCGACTCATGGCAACTGTATGCCGAGGCCAACAACCTTTTCAACAAGACTTACTACGACTTCGGCCAGGTTCCGCAGCCCGGAATATGGGTGTTGGCCGGCGTTAAGGTAAATGTAAGCCTGTAAGATTTTGGGCAGACAATCAGCCTTACAGTAAGCGTAAAGCAGTAAGGCTCGGACTTCGCAATGGCCTTACTGCAATGCAGAACCGACAGTTTGCCTTAGCCCTATAAACGATTTGGGGCGGAGAATACAATGCTCTTTGCACTGTTTCTCCGCCCTTTTTCCTTTCACAGCCTTTTCGCATTTACAGCTTTCTGATGGACTGCTACTGGTTATTTTTCAACTTGAAAGAGTTCTCTATACTTGCCACTTCTGCCTCAAAAGCCTTGTCGGTCTTTAGCCTGTGCTGTATGGTAGAGCAACTGTGGACAACGGTGGAGTGGTCCCTGTTTCCTATGAGCTGGCCTATTCTTGATGCCGGCATCTTTGTGTATTTCTGTGCGAAGTACATCGATAACTGCCTAACCACTACGTAGTCACGCTTGCGGCTGCGGCTGAGCACACTCTGCTGGGTCACACTATAGTGGCGGCAAACCTTTTCGAGGATATCATCAATCGTGAGCGGATGGTCGTCTACCTTGACTGCGCGCTTTATCACACGTTCTGCCAATCTCATGTCAATGCTGCTGTTATAAACAACCGAGTAGGCGAGGAGTGAATTTACAACGCCTTCCAAGTCACGGACGCTTCCGTTGGCAGTCTCGGCGATGAACTGTATTACGTCAGTCGGTATCTTCAGACCGTCACGTCGACACTTTGTGTTGAGTATGTCTATGCAAAGCTGCACGTTTGGCTTCTCCAGTTCTGCTATAAGTCCGCAGCTGAAGCGTGTGAGCAGGCGGTCTTTCATGCCTTGCAGGTCAACCGGTGGGCGGTCGCTTGCCAGAATAATCTGCTTGCCGTTGCGGAAAAGGTGGTTGAAGATGTGGAAAAACGTGTCTAGTGTCTTCGTTGCCGTTGCCCATTCCTGTATGTCATCAACAATAAGCATGTCGATGGACTGGTAGAAATTGATGAAATCGTTGGTGACATTCTGCCTTACGGCATCGGTAAACTGCACCTGAAAGAGGCGTGCACTGACATACAGCACCCGTTTCTGGGGGTACAGCTCCTTGCAGCGCACTCCGATGGCGTTGACAAGGTGGGTCTTTCCACAACCCGACGGTCCGTATATAAAGAAGGGGTTGAACGTTGACTTGCCCGGATGCTCGGCTATTGACACGCCGATAGTGCGCGGGAGCTTGTTGCTCGCACCTTCTATATAGTTGCCGAATGTCTTTCGGGGATTGAGCTGCGGATTTAGTTCTTGCGGAACGGCTGCGTCAAGCACGGAAGGTGCCTTGTTCGCTCTCGTAACGGGCTTTGGCTCATCAATCGTGAGCGGTTCGTTGCCTTCAATGTCCTGTGACAGGTTGTGTTCCTTGTCGGTTACGATACGGTATTTCAGCCTTACGCTTGTGCCGAAGCAGCGTGTCAGCACCTTACTGAGCAGTCCCACGTAGTGCTGTTCCAGATACTCGTAGACATAGTTGCTCGGTACCTGAACCAACAGCGTATGGTCTCCGGGGGTATAAGCCTCGAAGACTATTGTGGAGAACCACGTCTTGAATTGCTGCTCTGTTACATTTTCCTTGATTAATGCAAGGCTTTTGTCCCAGAGCGCCTTATGGTTTGCTGGCATTGTGCTGGTTTGATTGTAGTTTCCTACCGATGTTGCGGTAGTTTGTTTTTCGAAGTGCAAATATCGCACTTTTTTTTCAAACAGGCAAATCATTGGGTTGCCCGTCTGAAACGACGAAAACTCATAACGTTTTGGTAATGGGAATATTAGGTTTGTTGGTACAATGTGGATGTAAAAATAGGGAGTTTTCAAGACTAAGCATTTGTTTTTCAGACGCTTGGCGGTGAAGTTCCGTAAGGGGCGACGGTGGATCGCAATCTTTTGTCTGCATCATACAAAGCTTTTTGTATCAATGTTTTCTACACGTTCAGAAGCATGGCGGAAACGGAAGCAGGTTATTTAGACAAAATATAACTAAGTAGGTGTTCAAAATTATTCGTACATAGGGTTGCAATGCGAAGTTGGCTGCCGCAAATGCCATGCTTGTCGTGAATAACAGTGTAGTCGGGATATGCAAACGGGCGATTCACGATGTGCGAACCGCCCGTTTGCTTTCAAATGTATGGTGTCATTTGAAATGGTGCTTGCTGCGACGTTATTTGTCCTTTCTGCCGAACACAGAGAAGTGTACGTAGCGTTTCGGGTGGGCTTTCAGGTCTACTACCAGCGAGTCGGCATCGCGCATGGTGGCTGTTAGGTTGTCGTAAAGTTGACGGTCTCTCATCAGCAGCCCAAGGGTTCCCTCGTTGCTGTTCAGCTTTTCGGTCATCTCATGTACGTTGTTGAGTGTTGCGTCCACCTTTGCCATGGTTTTCGCTACGTCTATCTCACTGAGGTTTTTGGTCAGTTGCTCGGTGTTGTCGAGCACATTGTTGGCCTTGGTCAGTATACCTGGCATCTGTCCGTTCACCGATTTCATGAGCATATTCACTTGACGGGTGGTCACAGTGAGGTCGTTTGTTATCTTTTCCACGTTGTGCAGCGAGTTGCGTATGGCCGGATCGGCAAGCAAAACGTTGAGGCTTGCCATTATGGAGTCAAGTTTCGGCAGCATCTCTTCTACCTTCGGCACCATTCCTGCGGCCTTGTCCATCATTCCACGGGCAATGTCTCCATTAATGGTGTCTCCTTCGCTCAGAACTCCTGCGGCCTCATGGGGCATCACCAGGATTACCTTCACGTTGCCCATAATGTCGCTGGCGATTTCTGCAACGGTGCCTCTGGGCGGCTGAAACTCCTTTTTGAGGTCAAGCTCCACCATAATATTGCCGCTGTTGGTGTAGTCATAGTCAATGTCAGCCACAGTTCCCACCTTGAAACCGTTGGCATATACGGGGCTTGACTTGGTCATTCCGCTAATGTCTTTGAACGACGCATAGAATGTGTTTGCCGTTGAAAAAAGGCTTAGTCCCTTGAGAAACCTCATGCCGAAGAACAGTACGACCACTCCAAATATTGCCACGAGGGCTATCTGTATCTCTTTTTTCTTGTTTGCCATTGCCGTTTTACCGTTTGTTTCTGTTGTTCTTAAATTCTCTTATCGCTTGTACCACGTCGGTCTTGCTGCCGCCTTTGAACGCAATGATGAACGCTTCGGGAAACTTCTCCAGCAGCGTTTTGCGCATCCTGTATATTTCATTGTAGTCGGTGGAAGCGCCTATAGTGTATTTGTATAGGCCGTTTTCCACGTAAAACTCCGCGTCTTCAACGCCTTTGAGCTGCGCACTGCCCTTGGGCAACTGGCGGCTGCTTGCGATTATCTGTACCTTGAACACCGGGCTGTCGCCTTTATCGGCCTCTTTTTCCATTGTCTTCGGTGCTTGTTCTGCCGCCTTTGGTGCTTGCACAGTAGCTGTCCTTGTCACTTGTTCAGTAGCTTTCGCAGTTGCAGGTTGGGCTGTTGGTGCTGCGTTTCTTGCGTTTGCAAGCTCGTCAATCAACGTCTGTGAAGTCTGTTTCTTGGCCTTTTGTGCCTTTGTTGCAGACTCTTTCTTCTGGGCGACAGGCTGCGCCGTCTCCGTCTCCTGCGGCTGTGCTTCATCCTTTTCCTCCTGTGCGGACTGGAAAGGAACGGTTATCCGCTTGTCGTACTTGTTTTTATAGTCAACGAAAGCGAGGTATATTCCGCGCCCGAGGTTGTCTATTCCGCTCTCTGTGTTCAGTAGTTGCTCCTCGTCGGAGGTGGTGATGAAGCCCAATTCTATAAGGCAACTGGGCATTGAAGTCTCGCGCAGCACGAGGAAACCAGCCTGTTTTACACCCTTATCCGGACGGTTGGCCGTTGCGCAAGTGCGCCGTTGCACCATCTTGGCGAGGTCAACGCTCTTTGCCATGTTGCGGTCTTGGAGAAATTCAAACAGAATGTAGCTCTCGGAAGAGTTGGGGTCGAAACCCTCATAGTGCTGCTTGTAGTCCTTTTCCACGAGGATTACCGAGTTCTCTCGCTTTGCCACGTCGAGGTTGTCTGCCGCCCTGTGCATTCCCAAGGTGTATGTTTCCAGTCCGCGTGCGGTGCGTCCGCCGGGCAAAGCGTTGGTGTGTATGGATATAAAGAGGTCGGCTTTGTTGCGGTTGGCGATGGTTGCACGCTCGTGAAGCGGCACAAACTTGTCGGTTTTCCTTGTGTATACGATGCGCACATCGGGGCAATTCTGCTCCACATACCGCCCGAAAGCGAGCGCGACGTTGAGATTTATGTTCTTTTCTTTGGAAAAATTGCCCACGGCACCGGCGTCGTGACCGCCGTGACCTGCATCAATTACCAGCGTGAACCGTTTGTCTGCGGCATTAATGACCAATGCGCAACAAACGAGAACAGCCCAAAGTAGAAGCGGTCTTTTGCCCATAAGCAGTTGTTAAGAGAATGCAAAAATAGCCATTTCCCGATAGAAACCCGAACTTATCAACGGGTTTTATCTTTTATTAAATGTAGTTCCACACCGGCTCCACGGCAGTCTGCGCCCATCGGAGGGTTGACTTTTGTTATGGAGAGGTCGATGCTGCAAACCTCGGGGAAGGCGTTTTCTATGGCTTTGGCTATGCGTCCGGCCACGTGTTCCAGCAGTTTTGACGGCTGCGCCATCTCGGTCTTTACCTTATTATATAGTGTCGCGTAGTTCAAGGTGTCGTTCACGTCATCGGTTTCCATGGCCTTGGCGATGTTGAAACACACGCGAAGGCTGACGACAAAGTCCGCTCCCACGACTCTTTCCTGCGGCATTACACCGTGGAAGCCGTGCAGACGAACGTCGTCAAGACATATGTAGCTTGTGCTGAGTTTCATCATTTTTTGTGAGCCAAATCGCTTCGTTCTGTGTTCCAATGACCTTCGTTCTAATGGTCTTCTTTCCTTATTATGAAGCAGCCTTTTCCGCAGAGTTATCCGCAGCGCGAAGCTCCGCAGTTTTTGCAGATGAGGCAACCTTCCTGATAAATCAGCGTCTCCTGACCGCACACCGGACACTTGCGCCCTTTGGCTTCCGTGCCGTCAACGATGTATTTTTTCAGCGCACGCTCCACACCATTCTTCCAGGTGTTGATGCTTTCGCTTTTCAGTTGCAGCGAGCTGACCAGCTTGATCACGTGGTCTATGGGCATCCGGTAGCGCAGCACACCGCTGATGAGCTTGGCGTAGTTCCAGTATTCCGGGTTGAATTTCTCGCTCAACCCCTCGACTGTAGTCTTGTAGCCGCGTTTGTTTTCAAACTGGAAGTCATACCTGTGCTTGCCGCTCTCGTCGGTTTGCTTTATTATCTTGCCCTTCGTCACGGTCTTTGGCAGCACTATTCCCTCTTCGTCGTCCTGCAATCCGGTGAATATCTCGTAGGGATAGCCGTTCAGCAGTCCCACAAAGGCCACCCATTTCTCTTTGTTGTTCTGGAAACGCACCACGTCGCACTCCAGTTCCTTGGGCCTGACCTCCACCACTTCGGGGTGTTTGCACGGGCTTACCGCCGCGGTCTGTTCCTTTTCAGCTTTCTTCTTGTCCTTGTCCGACACGGAAATCATCACTCCCGAACGGCTCCCGTCGCGGTAGATGGTGCATCCCTTGCAGCCCGAACGCCATGCTTCTACGTACAACTTGTCGACCAAGTCCTCGTCAACGCTGGCCGGAAGGTTCACGGTGACGCTGATTGAGTGGTCCACCCACTTCTGTATGGCTCCTTGCATACGCACTTTCATGAGCCAGTCCACGTCGTTTGCCGTGGCTTTGTAGTAGGGCGATTGCTCTACGAGTGCGTCTATTTCCTCCTGGGAGTATCTCTTTGTAGTGTCAATGCCGTTCACTTCCATCCACGTGAGGAACTTACGGTGATAGACAATGTACTCTTCAAACGAGTCGCCCACCTCGTCCACGAAGTCCACATGGACGTTTTCGTCCCCCGGATTGACCTTACGGCGACGCTTATACACCGGCATGAACACCGGCTCTATGCCGCTTGTGGTCTGCGTCATCAGACTTGTCGTGCCTGTAGGGGCTATGGTGAGACAGGCAATGTTGCGCCTTCCGTATTTCGCCATATCGGCATACAGATTTGCGTCGGCCTCCTTTATGCGGTTGATGAAGGGGTTGTTCTTCTCCCGTTCTGCATCATAAATCTCGAAGGCTCCGCGTTCGCGGGCCATATCCACCGAGGAACGATAGGCTGCCAAGGCCAGAGCCTTGTGGACACCGACCGAGAAATCTGTGGCTTCCTGAGTTCCGTAGCGCAGGTTCATGGCAGCCAGCATGTCTCCCTCGCCAGTTATTCCTACGCCGGTACGTCTTCCCATACCGCTCTTGCGCTTGATCTTTTCCCACAGGTGTGCTTCCGCTCCCTTCACCTCGTCGCTCTGCGGGTCGCTCTTCACCTTTTCTATTATGAGGTCAATCTTTTCAAGCTCCAGGTCCACTATGTCGTCCATCAGCCGTTGGGCTGCTGCCACATGGCGGCGGAACAGGTCGAAGTTGAAACTTGCCTCCGGAGTATATGGGTGCTCCACATATGAGTACAGGTTTATGGACAACAGTCGGCAGGAGTCGTACGGACAGAGCGGTATCTCGCCGCAAGGGTTGGTGGAAACGGTGCGGAAGCCGAGGTCAGCATAGCAGTCGGGTATGCTCTCGCGGATGATTGTGTCCCAGAAGAGCACTCCTGGCTCGGCACTTTTCCATGCGTTGTGCACTATCTTGCGCCACAGCGTCCTCGCGTCTATCTCCTTTTGCCACTCGGGGCTGTCGCTTTCTATGGGGAACTGCTGCACATACGGCCGGTTTTCGGTGGCTGCGCGCATGAACTCGTCGTCTATCTTCACCGAAACGTTGGCTCCGGTCACCTTGCCCTCAGTCATCTTCGCGTCGATGAACGCCTCGCTGTCAGGGTGCTTTATACTTACGCTAAGCATCAGTGCTCCGCGCCTTCCGTCCTGTGCCACTTCGCGGGTGGAATTGCTGTACCGCTCCATGAAAGGCACAAGTCCGGTAGAGGTGAGTGCCGAGTTGTTCACCGGCGAACCCTTCGGACGCAGATGTGAGAGGTCGTGTCCCACACCGCCGCGCCGCTTCATGAGCTGCACCTGTTCCTCGTCTATGCGCATGATAGCACCATAGGAGTCGGCGTCACCGTCAAGTCCGATAACGAAACAGTTGCTTAGCGAGGCTATCTGGTGGCCGTTCCCAATGCCCGTCATAGGACTTCCTGCCGGAATGATGTAGCGGAAGTGGTCGAGCAGCCCGAAGATTTCGGCCTCGTCCATCGGGTTGGCATACTTTTTCTCTATGCGTGCTATCTCGCGGGCAATGCGGTGGTGCATGTCACTGGGCGACTTCTCGTAGATATTGCCGAAGCTGTCCTTCATGGCATACTTGTTTACCCAAACGCGGGCGGCCAGTTCGTCGCCGCCGAAGTACTGTAGGGAGGCCGCAAGAGCCTCGTCGTAGGTGTAAGTCTGCTGTGTTTCCATTGCCTAATTGTGGTCATAAAAGTGGCACAAAGATAGTCGTTTTCGTCCACAACTGATACGCAATGGGAGAAAACTTTGGGAGTCACCGCCGAAAAGTTTGACGAAACTGACAACTTCTCTGCCGTGAAAATCGGTGAAGCTCGCCTTATTTTACTGTACAGTTCCCTTGCTTTGGAAATAATTATGATTTTTCTTATTTTTGCTTTGGAAATGGTGAGATTTCTTGCTGTTTTTTGCTTTGGAAATAAAAAATGTTGCATCTTTGCAGCTGGTTTTAAAGTCTCATCTACTTCCGATAGAGGTAAAGACGGGGGGTAATTCCAAGCTTCGTTCCTTGCATCTATTCATGGATGAATCGAAGGAAACTGTGGCATTGCGACTTTGGAACGGACCGATGACATCGTGTGTTGTCACCACGCAGAATGCCAAGACTTTCACTTTGTATAATATACCGCTCTATTATGCAGGGAATTTGCAGGTGTTCTTGGATTCTATTTTGTAAATCAATATAACGAACGCCATACATTAACTATAATAAGAATGGAAGAGATAAAGAAACTATTGTCGTTGCCACCTAACCTTGTGGACTGTTTTCACGATGTTACGGGATTGTCCCGCAACGAGTATTTCTGCGGCTGCGACCCAATAGGCCACCGCGTAGGCAGTGGTGGAGGCACCACATGGCTGCTCGAGCAGTGTCACAAGGCGTGCGCCAACGGCATTGACTTCGACGCATGGCTCGCATCCGAACGCCGTATCATAGTACACGCTGGGGGCCAGAGCCGAAGATTGCCGTCGTATGCACCGTCGGGAAAGATACTCACACCCATACCTGTGTTCCGTTGGGAGCGTGGACAGAAACTGTCGCAAACGTTGCTCGACCTGCAACTGCCGCTATACGAACGGCTGATGAGGCTCGCCCCCGAAGGCCTAAACACCATGATAGTGAGCGGTGACGTGTACATCCGAGCCGCCGAACAGTTGCCGCCGGTGCCCGATGCCGATGTGGTTTGCTACGGACTGTGGCTCGACTCGTCCATAGCCAAGGACCACGGTGTGTTCGTGTCCGACCGCAGCACGCCGTCGGTACTCAAGCAGATGCTGCAAAAGCCAAGTGTGGCTACACTGAACGAACTGCTTCAAACGGGTTTCTACCTCACCGACATCGGCCTTTGGATGCTTAGCGACCGCGCCGTGCGGCTGCTCATGAAGCGTTCGCGTCCCGATGGCGTGCTGAAGGAGTACGACCTGTATGGCGAGTTCGGATGCACCCTCGGTACCAATCCCACCATAGCCGACGACGAACTGCGCTCGCTGAAGGTGGCCATCGTGCCGCTGCCGGGCGGTGAGTTCTACCATTATGGCACGAGCATGGAGATGATAACGTCATCGGTGGCCATACAGAACATCGTGAACGACCAGCGCGCGATAATGCACCACGGCAGAAAACCGCACCCGTCGATATTCATACAGAATGCCACCACGCACATCACCATGACTGAGGCCAACACCAATCTGTGGATAGAGAATAGTTGCGTGGGCGGAAACTGGCACATAAGCCACGACAACATAATAACCGGTGTGCCGCAAAACGACTGGACGGTGAACCTAAGTGCCGGACAGTGCGTCGATATCGTGCCGATTGGCGAGAGCGACTTTGCCATACGTACCTATAACATAGATGACAAGTTTGCCGGAAACGAGCAGCAACGCCGCCAGTTTCCTGTGGTTGGCGATGTGGATTCCATCGGTCGGTTGTTGCCGTCGCTACTCAGTGGCACGGCCAACTTGCAGGGCTACGGCCTCGTGAGTGCCGAAGAACTGAACGACAGGGCCAACCTGCGTCGGCTTACTGCGCAGCGCGAGGAGTTTCGCAAACAGAACTGGTCTCGTCTGGCGGCCAACCACGAGCACAGCGTGTTCTATCAGCTTGACCTCGACAATGCCGCCCGTGAGTTTGTGCGCCACTCCATACCTGCTCCGCAACCCATAGCCGACGACGCTCCGCTGATGCGCCGAATGCGTGATGCCATGTTCCGCTCTGAAATGGAGCGGCTTCAAGGACTTCCCTTTGAGGCTGACGACCGCAAAGCTTTTGCTTTGTTGCGCGAGGGACTTACATCTACTGTGTTTGGTCAAAGGCAGAGTCCGCGCATGGCGGTGCATCCCGACCAGATTGTGTGGGGACGCAGTCCTGTGCGCATAGACATCTCTGGTGGATGGACCGACACTCCGCCTTTCTGCCTGATGGAAGGGGGCAACGTGGTGAACCTTGCCATAGAGCTGAACGGTCAACCGCCGCTGCAAGCCTACGTAAAGCCGTGTCGTGAAGCTCACATCGTGCTGCGCAGTATTGACCTCGGAGCCGTAGAAACGGTTGAAACGTATGAACAGCTGGCCGACTTCTCCCATGTGGGAAGTCCGTTTTCCATACCCAAGGCGGCTCTTGTGCTTGCCGGATTTCATCCCGACTTCTGCGCAGAGCGGCACGCCACGCTGCGAGACCAGCTGGCCGACTTTGGCGGAGGCATCGAACTTACGTTGCTCTCTGCCGTACCTGCGGGCAGCGGACTGGGTACAAGCAGTATCCTTGCGGCCACGGTGCTCGGCGCAGTGGGCGACTTCTGTTCGCTGGCATGGGACAAAAACGAGATTTGCAAGCGCACTCTCGTGCTCGAACAACTGCTTACCACAGGCGGCGGCTGGCAAGACCAGTATGGAGGAGTGCTCGGTGGAGTGAAACTGTTGCAGACGCAAAGGGGCTTCGACCAGCAGCCTTCCGTAAGCTGGCTTCCCGACAACCTGTACACACAACCGGAGTTTGCTGGCTGCCATTTGCTGTATTACACCGGCATAACGCGTACGGCAAAGAGCATCTTGGCCGATATTGTGCGTCGTATGTTCCTCAACAACAACGAACAACTGCACCTGTTGCGACAGATGAAAGCCCACGCCATGGATATGTATGAGTCCATACAACGGCTCGACTTCGACCTCATGGGGCGGCTGTTGCGCGAGAACTGGCTGCAAAACCAAGCCCTTGACAGCGGCACTAACCCCGATGCAGTGAAGGCTTTGACGCAACAGATTGACGATTTGTGCCTCGGCTACAAACTCCCCGGTGCCGGTGGGGGAGGCTATCTATACATGATAGCCAAAGACCAGGAGGCTGCCGCACGCATAAAGCAAACCGTCAATGCCCACCATCCCAATGTCAACGCACGCTTTGTAGATATGTCGCTGAGCCGTACAGGGCTACAGGTGAGCCGCAGTTGACACGGATTGATCATGCCAACCACCTGTCAAAGAAAACGGGCTGTGTGCTTATTGCACACAACCCGTTTTCAGTTATTGTTACCGTCCTTAAAATCGTCGGTATGGTTTTCTGATGTACATTACCAGTTGTTCGTAGCCAGAGTACCGTACCACTTCAGGCAGGTGCCTACGTGGTTTGCCCAATAGCTGTTGAACAGTGCAACATGGTCTTCACCGAAGGCATTGACCACAGCTTCTGCGTTAGAGTAAGGCACGATATCGTCTGTCTTGCTGTGATACAGCTTTATCAAGTGTGACGGAGTCCATCCTGTTGTCAGGTCGTTCTTGTCCAGACACTTGTAGAGAGCCTGTGTCATTTCAGAATCCTTGTTAAGTGCAGCCTCGCTCAACATGTCCTTCACGGAAATCTTATCCTTGCCGAGCAGTTGCTTCAGCTTGGCTATAAGAGCCTTCGAGTCGGTTTCCTTGGCGGCGATAAGCTTGTCCATCTGGTCCTTGATCTTGAGATATGCCTCGCTGTAGAAGTCTTCCTCTTTCCACTTGCCCATGATGTCGGGGTAGCAGTAGAGCATTGACTTGATGACGATGGGCAGAATCACAGGATAGGAAAGACTCTCTGCTGTGTAGTAGTAGTCCATGGTCTTCCTCGGACTGTACGGGCCTGAGCAGCAGTAAGAGTAAGCGAAGCGCCACTTGCTGGCAATGTCAGTATGGGTATCCAGATACTTGTGTACCGCCAGTGCATTGCCACCGCCCTGCGAAGCTCCGAGCACATACAACTGCCATTCGTTTTCCATCTTGGTGTTCTTGCCTTTCTTCTCCAGGAATACCTTATAGCCAGCCTCGAGCGCATCTATAGAGTTGATGGCGCACAGCTCATGGTTGAGGTAAGGATGCAGCTTGTCCTTCGTTTCGCCATAGCCGATATAGTCAGGCATGATCAGCAGATTGTCGCCAATGGCGAGCTGTTCCTTGGTGTGATTGTTGGTAGGACGCTCTGCATCGCTCAATATGGTGTAGTGTTCCATAAGGAAGATGTTGTCCGGATCCAAGTCGTGCCAACCGAGAAGCCAGTACTGTGCCCAAGAAACCATTGCGGACAGCTGGATTGGATTGCCAAATGCGTCTTTGCTCCAGTACTTGTAATTATAGGTTACAAATCCCATATAGAGGCCGCTGTTTACACCCAAACTGTCGCCCAGTTCTTTCTCTTGCTTGTTGATTTCGGCCATGTATATGTTGCGCAGAGAGTCAGCTGTTTTTGCATCTAATTCAGTGCCAAACATCTTTCTTGACATCTCTTCAGCAGAGAGCACAGCGGAATCGCCGATAATCTCAACGCCAGATATGTTGGGACCGTTTCCTGTTTCTCCATCGTCATTGCTACAAGCTGAGAATGACAAGCCCATCATTGCTGCCAGCAACAGGCTCATGTACAAATTAAATCTCTTCATAATAGTTTTTGTTAATGGTTAAAAATGATATTTGCTTAGTGCTGTTCCACAGCTTTTGTCCGTTCGGTTGGTGTGTTGTTTACAGATAAGATATACAGTCTCTGTCTTTTGTCTGTTTTGATTAATGTGTTGTTGGCAGATATGCTGCCTCTGTCTTTTAATGTATCGGCTCGCCCTTCAGTGCTTTTCTTTTCAGAGAGTCACCCATTAGGTTGTATTTCCTTTCTATCACCTGTCGCAGTTCACGGTGCTCACTGTCTTGCGGAGTGCCTTTCCCGAATGATTCTTCAATGGCCTCTTTCACTGTCTGCCGTTTGCACTCTCCGATAACCACATCGATAGTGTCGCCCTCAATAGGGGAATACGGCTTCTTCTTCTGTTTCCCGCCTCGGCACGCCGCAAGGAGTCCTGCCAAGCACAGCCCGGAGAAGAGCATCTTGTACAGTAGGCTGTTCATAACCATATTCCGTTCCTCCTTGAATTTAGCGGGTTCTTGATTCTTGTGTGTGGCCAGCCATAGGGTAACGGTGTGTTGTCCAAGGCCGACGTGCATCCAGAAAATCCGTTTGGTATAGTTCTGAAACTATAACGGGGTGTCTGGATGGGGACAAAGGTAAATATAAAAATAAAACAGCTTCATATTTTTGCAATAAAAAAACAGCAAAAGTCCGAATTTTAATAATTGTTTAGGGAAATAACAAACAATTTTGCAGAAAATAGGAACAGCTGCATGCTTTCCGTGCCGTGTTGTTCATGGAATATGAGAGGTCGTCACTCGTACTGGCCATTAGCTGTCCTCGCGATGGGCATTTACTCCTATTTTATATAATAAAGGTGCAAAATACTCGTTATTACAATACACTAATCTATTGACTATGCGCAAGATATACCTTTTCTTCTTGTTCTTGTTGCCGCTGTTTGCCGGAAATGCCGCGGCGAATGACTTGGACAGCATACGGACGGCACTCGAAACCAATACTAACGCAGTGGTACAGGAAAAGGTTTTCCTGCACATGGACAACACCTGTTACTTCGTGGGTGACACCTTGTGGTACAAGGCATATGTGGTGAGAGCCGACAACCTACACCAGACCGACATGAGCCGCATACTTTACGTGGAGTTGCTCAACCCTGACGGACTCGTAGTGGAGCGGCAGAACATCATCATCAGTAGCAACGGCTTCGGCAACGGATGTTTTGCATTGGAGGATTCCCTATATTCCGGCTACTACGAACTGCGCGCCTACACCCGGTGGATGCTCAACTTCAATGTGGCGGAGCACCGTTATGGGCGTGAAGACCGTTTTGCTTTCTACAATAACCTTATGGCCAAGGACTTCTATCGCAAGTGGGAAGGACTCTATTCAAGGGTGTTCCCTGTGTATGGGAAACCCGAAACCGCCGGCGATTTCACCTACAAACGAATGGTGCAACGTCCGAAACAGAACGTCGTCAAGCCTGCTTCCGACAAACTGAACGCCACGTTCTATCCTGAAGGAGGCCATCTTATAGAGGGTGTGTCCAACCGCGTAGCCTTTGAACTTGTAGACCAGGAAGGGCAGGCTGTTGACGTAAAGGGCACAGTAAGTGCCGACGGAATGCAGAACCTAACCATTAAACCCACCCATCTGGGGCGTGGAACTTTTACGGTGACGCCGGGCGAGGACAGGATCAAGGCTGTTTTCACATGGAGGGGCAAGGAGTACTCCTTCAAACTTCCCAAGGCGGAAAGCTCGGGGGCTGCCCTGCGACTTGAAGACGGCAAGGCCACGATAGCCTTGCGCAACCTTCCGAAGGACAAACAGTATGGTGTGTCGGTGCTGTGCCGTGGTGCGCTGAAGCATTTCGCGACTTTGGATGTCGATGGCGGCGATACTGCCACAATGGAACTGCCCGAACTGCCAACGGGAGTGAATCAGCTGACCGTGTTCAACAACGACGGGGAGATACTGGCCGACCGTCTTTTCTTCGTAAACAACCACGATTACGACGGCTATACCGTAGTTGTCGACAGTGGTCTCAAACTCAACTACGAACCATACGAGCAGGTCACGCTCGGCATGAAGTGCGAATACGTCAACGAACCCATGCTGCTGTCGGTGGCTGTGCGCGACTCCCGCACCGATGAACCAACATATAACGACGGCGGATTGATGACCGACCTGCTGCTAAGCAGCGACTTGAAAGGTTTTGTGGCCAACCCTGCATACTATTTCGAGAGCACTGATGCGCAACATGCCGCCGACTTGGACGTGCTGATGATGGTGCAGGGCTGGCGCAAATACAAGTGGAAGTCACTTGCAAACTCCGATTTGCCGCAGCAAAGGTACAGTCCAGAAACCACCATGACGGTAGAAGGCTCGGTGTATAAGATGCTTTCGCTCAATGAAGTTGAACCGGACGAGATAGCCAACTGGGCGTATGGCGTGGGATATGTAGGCTCTCGCCTTACCGATGAGGAGCAGCTTGCCGACCTCGGGCTGACGGACTCTGAGGCTGAAACTGACAACAGCTTCTACAGTACCGACGAGCTGACTGTGACAAACACGGAGGAAAACGACAGCTATGAGTATGATAACATCAACGATGCCAACAGTTTTCTCGGCGTAAACCACGGCGGTTTGAAGAAGGAAGTGCTCGTTGAAGCCGAAGTGTTCCTTGGCGACAGCTTCGCAGGGTCGGTGCAGGAAACCCACGACGGCGGACGTTTCCTCTTTGAAATACCGCCCTTCTACGGCAAGACCATATTGAATATGAAGGCTTACTCCAAGGGTGACTCCGTAAAAAAGAACATGCTGTCGCGTGCAGACAAGACCGCTCTCGACGAAGACTCGTATCCCGATTACTACGTAAAGCGCGACCTGTTCTACCCGCGCTTTGCGGAAAAGTACAGCTACTACCAGAGCCACGCCCCGGAAATGGGTTTCAATATGCCGATAATTACTGCTGCCGACAGTCTGCTCTCGATGGAACAAGACGACCATCTGCTCCAGAACATCAACGTAAAAGGCAAGCGCAGGGGCAAGAGAGCCATCGACTACAACCGCCCGGCGTTCGTTGCCGATGCTTACGACCTGTACAACGACCTTACAGACTACGGACTTAGCATCGGCAAGTTCGACGCCCGGCTGTTCCCCGTGCGCATCTGCCAGTTGCTGTACGGCAACATGGGACGCTACAACACGGTGAATGTAGATGCCCGACTGAACGGCCACACCTACTATCGCAACTACAAGTTGCAGGAGGGAGACCAACACAAAGTGCTGACTAACTACAATCCGAGGGCACTATACGACGACTTGAAACTGAAACGTCTGGACAAGGTGAGGGTGTACAGCGACTTTGAGCCTCGCAACGAGGACGCACCAATGCCTACATACAAGTTTGAAGCCGATGCGACAGTTGAACTGGTTACTGTAAAGGACGACGGTGTGCAACCAACATCGCGCGACCGGCGCATATATATTAATGGTATAAACGAGCCGGTGGACTTCTATTCGCCCGACTATTCAACACAAAAGCCGAAGATTCCGACCGACTACCGAAGGACACTCTATTGGAACCCGAACATCAGAACTGACAGCGACGGACGTTTGAAGCTCTCCTTCTTCAACAACAGCAAGGAGACAAGGATAAAAGTAAGTGCTGTGGGCATTACCGCCGATGGCAAGTTCGTGGAAAGCAAATAACCACAGACTCCCAAAAACGACGGAGTCCATGAAACCTTTCAAGGTTCATGGACTCCGTATTGTCTTCGCTTTGTGATGTTTTGGCGGTGCGTACGAGATTCGAACTCGTGACCTCCTGCGTGACAGGCAGGCATTCTAACCAACTGAACTAACGCACCTGTTGCCTTATTTGCGGGTGCAAAGGTAACCATTTTCCGCAAACCTACAAAGAAAAAAGGAGGAATATTTATGTAAAGTTCAAAATATCTGCACGTGACCTGCCAAGTCGCATCGAAACGCTATGTAAGGTGCGCAACGAAATATGGCAGGTTTCTCATAGAAATCAGGCAACTTTTCGTACTTTTGCACATAAAATCCGCAACAGTAAGGCAACAGAAAAATTATGGAAAAGCTGCATCCGATAATGTTTGCAGGCACGGGAAGCGACGTGGGCAAGAGCGTTATTGCCGCTGCCTTCTGTCGCATATTCCTGCAAGACGGCTACAGTCCCGCCCCTTTCAAGGCGCAGAACATGGCTCTCAACTCCTTTGCCACGCCCGACGGTCTGGAGATAGGACGCGCCCAGGCGGTGCAAGCCGAGGCTGCGGGCATCGAGTGTTGCACAGACATGAACCCCCTGTTGCTCAAACCCAACAGCAACCATACGTCGCAGGTAGTGCTCAACGGTAGGCCTATGGGCAATCAGTCAGCCTACGACTACTTCAAACGTGAGGGGCGCGAGGAACTGAGGCGTGAAGTTCAGTCAGCGTTCGACCGCCTTAGCCGCCGCTACAATCCCATTGTGATGGAGGGGGCTGGCAGCATTTCGGAGATAAACCTGCGCGACACCGACCTTGTGAATATGCCTATGGCCATGTACGCCAATGCCGATGTGGTGCTTGTGGGCGACATCGATAGGGGAGGGGTGTTCGCCAGCGTGTACGGAAGTATAATGCTGCAACGCCCGGAGGAACGCAAGAGAATAAAGGGCATACTGATAAACAAGTTCCGGGGCGACCAAAGGCTGTTTGAAGACGGCCGCCGCATGATGGAAGACCTGTGCGGAGTGCCGGTGCTCGGTGTGATACCTTATTTCAGCGACATACACATAGAGGAGGAAGACAGCGTTGCCCTGGCTGCAAAGGCAAAGGAACGGGAGCAGGGCAGGGTTAACGTGGCTGTAGTGCTGCTGCGCCACCTTAGCAATTTCACTGACTTTGATGCCTTGGAGCGCGATACGCGCGTACATCTATATTATACAGCCAATGCCGACGATATTGTCAATGCCGACATAATAGTAGTTCCTGGAAGCAAGTGTACCATTGACGACCTCTGCGAACTGCGCCGAAGCGGTTTGGCCACGGCCATAACCGAAGGGCGGAAACGAGGTGCAACGGTTGTTGGCGTGTGTGGAGGCTATCAGATGCTGGGTGTTGAGGTCTGCGACCCGTGTCATGTGGAGAGTGAAACGGAGCGGTTGCCGGGTCTCGCCCTGCTTCCGGTGAGCACAACCATCACCACAGAGAAGACTACACGGCAAAGGCATTTTGCCCTGTATGATGATTCTGCACACAAAACGGAGTGCGGACGGCAGACAAAGATGGTCGGTTATGAGATTCACATGGGTGAGACGCACATCGTAGACGGCGAGTCGGCACAGCCTTTGGCGGTGTTTGGCGACGGTACAACCGACGGATGCAAGGTTGATGGCCGCTGCTTCGGCACGTACATACACGGCATTTTCGACAACGGCGAGTTCGTCGACCTTTTGTTGAAACCGTATGCTGACAAACTAAGCGACAGCGGAACATTCGACTATGCCGCATACAAGAACCGGCAGTATGACCTCTTGGCCGACTATGTGCGCAGTTGTGTTGACATGAATAGACTCTATGATATCCTGAAAGCATGATTACGGGACACGGTGACGATGCATACAGATATGACGGAAGGGTGACAAGAAACTTCAGTTCAAACATCTTTACCCATGCCGACCTTGCTCCTCTGTGCGGCTTTCTGGCCTCACGGCTCGGCGATGTGGCCACCTATCCTGAACCTGAGCCACGGTCATTGGAGCGGAAGATAGCAGAACATGAGGGCATCAGTCCCGACTGCGTGACCGTAACGGGCGGTGTCACCGAGGCAATATACCTTGTGGCTCTCGCTTTCCGTCATCTTACGCCAGTAATCTGCACTCCGACGTTCAGTGAATATGAGTCGGCGAGCCTCATCCATGCTCTTCATGAGCCGCAATTCACTGACTCGCTGCAACCGACAGATACAAAGAATGTCTTGTATTGGTTGTGCAATCCTAACAATCCTACAGGTGAGGTGATTGGAAAAGATGTCATAGACTCGCTGGCAGGGCGGGATGGAGATGTGGTAGTGGTGGATCAGGCTTATGAAGACTACACAACCGAGCAACTGCTCACCGACAGGGAAGCCATAGGAATGGGCAATGTGCTGCTGTTGCACAGTCTTACCAAGCGTTACTGCATTCCCGGACTGCGTATAGGCTACGCCGTGGGGGCACAACCGTTGATAAGTCGCATGAAAAGCGTGCGCCAGCCATGGACTGTCAATGCTTTGGCCTTGGCAGCTGCCGATGGTTTCCTGCTCAACAAGCAACCGTTTGCCGATGCCAAGGCGTTGTGCGCCGAAGCCCAGTGGCTCAATAGCCGGCTGAACGGAATAGACGGAGTGACGGCTCTCCCCACACAAACCAACTTCATGCTGTGTCGCTTGCAGAACACGACGGCCTTGCGGCTGAAGGAATGGCTCGTGGACAGGCACGGTATACTGATAAGAGACGCGTCGAATTTCCGTGGCTTGGATGGCCGATACTTCCGTGTGGCGGCGCAAAACCGCAATGACAATGAGGCTCTTGTAGCCGCAATAAAGGAGTTTTTGGCGTTATTATGAACGACAGTTTTATGATGTTCTTGCTGCCATTGGCAGTCGGTTGGCTACTTGATTTGGCCTTTGGTGACCCCATAAAGCTGCCTCACCTGGTAGTTCTGTTCGGTCGTTTGATAGGCAAAGGCGAGCATTGGCTTAACAAAGGCTGTCACCGACGGCTGAAAGGCGGTGTGATGGCCGTGGCATTAGTGTGTCTGGCGTGGCTCGCCGCCGCAGTTTTGATGTTGGCTGTGTACTCAATCGGCACCGCATGGCCGCCGTTGAAACACTGGCTGTGGGTGGTTGTCGGCGGAGTGCTGGTGTTTTATTGTCTGGCTGGAACAACACTCATACGCGAGGTGAGGGCGGTGTTTGCCGCTCTTGACCGTTCGCTTGACGAAGGAAGAAAGCAGGTGGCACGCATCGTGGGGCGCGACACTTCGGAACTTAGTGCCCATGAAGTGCGCACGGCAGCACTTGAAACATTGGCAGAAAACCTTAGTGACGGTGTCGTTGCACCGCTGTTTTGGTATGCTGTTGGCGGAGTCCCGTGCATGGTGGCCTACAAAATGGTGAACACACTGGACTCTATGATAGGCTACCGCACCGCACGCTACAAGGACTTCGGCTGCGTGGCCGCACATATAGACGACATTGCCAACTTCATTCCGGCGCGTATCTCCGCGCTGTTGATGGTTTTGACCAACGCAATGATCTATCGGCAGTGGAAAAGAGTGCCGGTTCTGTTGCGCTTCGTTGTCAAATACGGGCCGCAGCACGCCAGTCCCAATAGCGGATGGCCGGAAGCTGCGCTCGCCGGAGTGCTGGATTGCCGCTTCGGAGGACCTCACTATTACTTCGGAGAGTACTTTCCCAAACCGTACATCGGCAGCAACGACCGCCCGTTGTGTACCGCTGACGCCCGCAAGGCATTGCGCATCAATCGTGGTGCGGAGCTTCTGATGGTCATCATTGTTGCTCTTGCGGCTGTCGTTGTGTATGGATAAATTCGAACACCTACTTATAGAAACCAAACGTTCAAGACATGAAAACAATAATGACAAGGCGGTCTATCCGCAAGTATTCCGACAAGGAAGTAAGCGACGAACTTCTCAACAGGCTGCTTTCCGAGGCAGCACGCACCCAGACAATGGGCAATATGCAACTGTATAGTGTGGTGGTGACGCGCTCCAAGGAGGGCAAAGAGGCTCTTGCACCGGCGCATTTCAACCAACCGATGGTGACAAACGCCCCGGTAGTGCTCACCGTCTGTGCCGATTTCAACCGGGCAACCACATGGTGCGAACAGCGCAAGGCACAGCCCGGCTACGACAACCTGCTGTCTTTCATCAATGCAACGACCGATGCGTTGCTCTATACGCAGACCTTTTGCAACCTCGCAGAGGAAGAAGGACTCGGTCTATGTTTCCTCGGCACCACGGTTTACATGCCGAAAATGATAATAAAGGCACTGGATTTGCCGCGTCTCACCATGCCTGTTGCCACGATAACATTGGGTTGGCCAGACGAAAACCCGCAGCTGAGCGACCGCATACCCACGGCTTCGTTTGTGCATCAGGAGCGTTACCACGACTATACTCCGCAGGACATCGACCGTGCATATGCCGAAAAGGAGGCGTTGGAGGAGAACTTGGACTTCATAAAGCTGAACAACAAGGAGACACTTGCCCAGGTCTATACCGACATCCGCTACACAAAGAAGGACAATGAAGTCATGTCGGAGGGCATGGTGGAGGCTTTGAGGATGCAGGGATTTATGGATTAGTGTGCAGAACCCACCTGCGTGATAAACTATTGCTGTCCGCTAAAACGCAATAGGCTTCATTGACCATCGAAGCCTATTGCGATAGCCGATGAAGCCTGCTTCATTGCCCAACGAAGTCAATTGCCCAAAATGGCATGAAAAAGTATCCTAAGATACATTGCCAAGTATCTTAAGATATATCGCCAAGTATCCTAAGATACATTGCCAAGTATCCTAAGATACTTTGTATGTTAGGTTATGTTCCTGCAATAACAGCAAAGAGCCGGCGGTTTCATCTTGCGAACCGCCGGCTCTTTGTGTTATTGTGCGGACTTGTCGCCCGCAATGTTTTCAATGTTGTTCAGACCGTTTTTTATTCCACAATGATGGGCTTGTATTTCGGCACGAGGGCCTTCATGATCATCCAACCGATAAGGTAAGCCACAGCACAGATGCTGAACACAATCATGTAGGCGGCCGGTTTGCCGTCAAATCCCATGAACGTAAAGGCTTCGCCCTGCCCATCTGCGTAGGTGAAGAATATACCGGATCCGTAGTTGATGAGGTATGAACCGACTCCACCGGCCATTGCACCGATACCGGTGATGGTGGCTATGGTTGATTTGGGGAACATATCGCCAATGGTAGAGTACAGGTTGGCTGACCAAGCCTGGTGGCCTGCACCGAGCAGACCGATGATTATTGCCGGCCACCAAGGGCTGTAAGCACCCAAGGGCTGTGCCAAAAGACCCAGCAAGGGGAAGCAGGCAAAGATAAGCATGGCGCGCATGCGGCCTATGTAGGGGTTCATGCCTAACTTGTCAACAAAGTAAGTTGGCAGATATCCGCCGCCGATACTCAAAACCGTAACGATTGCGTAGAGCGTAAAGATGAGCGCGATGGCCATGGGCGAGTCTGAAGTGTAGCCGTATTGGTCAGAGAAATAGGCAGGTGCCCAGAACAGGAAGAACCACCACACTCCGTCGGTCATGAATTTGCCTACGATAAACGACCAAGTCTGACGGAAAGTGAAGCATTTCCAGAAGTTTATAGTCTTTTCCTCTACCTCCTCGTCCTGTGTCTCGGCTGCTTCGGGGGTGTCAACGTCCTGCTCTATGTAGTTAAGCTCGGCGGAATTGACGTGCTTGCTCTTGTGCGGTTTCTCATAGAGCCACAACCAAAGCCCCATCCACACGTATCCGAGCACACCGATGATGATGAATGCCATTTCCCAACCGAGCGAACGTGCCAGCAAAGGAATGGTTGCCGGAGCGGCAAGTGCGCCTATTGATGCGCCGCTGTTGAATATGGAAGTGGCAAAGGCACGGTCTTTCTTCGGGAAGTATTCGGCAGTCACTTTGATGGCGGCAGGGAAGTTTCCTGCTTCGCCCACGGCAAGGATGAAACGGCACGAAAGGAACAACCAGACACTTATGGTGGCTATGGCAACTGCTGCATCGCTTCCGGCCTTCACCAGCCTTAGGGCTTCTATGGAGTCGTATCCCTCAACCTGCATGGCCACCCAGCCACAGCCGGCGTGCAGCACAGCACCTGTAGACCATACGAATATGGCTATGAGGTAACCCTTTTTCGTTCCCATCCAGTCTACAAACTTTCCAGCAAACAAGTTTGCAACGGCGTAGAAGATGGAGAACCATCCTGTAATCAAACCGTAGTCTGCGTCAGTCCAGTGAAATTCGGGAGAAATAAAGTCTTTCCATGTAAGCGACAGCACCTGTCTGTCCATGTAATTCACAGTGGTTGCCAAGAAGAGCAAGCCACAAATGATCCAACGGAAGTTGGTCATCTTGGTTGTTTTGATTGAATTCATCTGCTATTTTGATTTGTTTTTAGGTTTTCGTTTAATGCGGTGGTTTACAGAACCGCCGTTAGGGGTAGTCAAGCATAAAAGCCGTGAGACTTCATGTGCTCATAGGCAAGTCTTAACACGGCAAATTGCCACTTGGTGATTGCAAAGTTAGCATTTTTACACAATAATAGGTAATGAAACGGACGTTTTATGCCCCATTCGGGCAATAAAAGTGTACAAGTCGTGCTGAAAAAGCAAAAGGGACACCCGGTTTTGGATGTCCCTTTGCTGTGTATGCGTCAGAGTGTAAAGGTGTTTTTGCCGAAATCTTGTGGCTTCAAAAGAACCTGTTCGTATGGTTTCTCACCACCGCTTAGTCCTGATAATACACCTTCTTCACCCTGCTGCTGATGCTTGTAAGCACCTCGTAGGGTATGGTGTCGAGCGCATCAGACAGAACTGTTACGGGCAGGTTCTTGCCGAATATCTCCACGGTGTCGCCCTCTTTGCAGTCAATGTCCGTCACGTCTATCAGCGCAACGTCCATACAGATGTTGCCTATGTAGGGAGCTTTCTTGCCGTTTACGAGGCAATAGCAGTGGCCGTTGCCCAAATGGCGGTTCAGACCGTCGGCGTATCCTATTGGTATTGCGCCTATAATGCTGTCGCGGGTCAGTTTCCCCTTGCGGCTGTAGCCCACGGTTTCCTCCTTCGGCACGTTGCGCAGTTGCAGAATAGTGGTCTTGAGTGTGCTCACGGTGTTGAGTATATGGTTGTCGCGGCTGTCTATTCCGTACAGTCCGAGACCGAGACGGCACATGTCGAGCTGCCTTTCGGGGAAGTGTTCTATGCCGGCGCTGTTGTCAATGTGGCGCAGTATTTTGTGGTTGAAGGCCGCCTGAAGCTTCTTTGAACTCTCGTCAAACAAGGCAAACTGGTGGGCAGAGAAGTTGTCGAAGTCGTCGCTGTCCGACCCTACGAAGTGGGAGAACACCGAACGCGGTATGATTGCGTTCTGCCGTTTCAGCCTTTCCACCAGTTCGTCCATGTCTTTCTTCGGGTCAAAGCCGAGGCGGTGCATTCCGGTGTCTATCTTTATGTGTACCGGATAGTCCGTTATTCCCTCCTTTTCGGCAGCCTTGATGAGCGCGTCCATAAGTCTGAAACTGTAGACCTCCGGTTCCAACTCATAGTCAAACATGGTTTTGAAGGCCGTCATTTCGGGGTTCATTATTATTATGTTGCCCGTTATTCCGTTCTTGCGCAGCGTCACACCTTCGTCGGCCACAGCCACAGCGAGGTAGTCCACACGGTGCTCCTGCAAGGTCTTTGCCACTTCGACTGCTCCGGCACCGTATGCGTCGGCCTTAACCATGCACACCATCTTCGTGGTTGGCTTCAGGAATGATTTGTAGTGGTTGAGATTGTCTACCAAGGCGGTGAGGTTCACCTCCAGAATGGTCTCGTGGACTTTCTGCTCAAGCAGTTCCGTTATGTGGTCAAAGCCGAACGAGCGTGCGCCTTTTATCAGTATCACCTCGTCGTGAAGCGACTTGAACACTTCGCTCTTCACGAATTGCTGCACGCTGGTGAAGAAGTATTTGTCGGCCACCTGTATCTTGTCGGCTTGCGACTTGATGTCCTGGCCTATGCCTATGAACTTCTGCACACCACGGTTCACCGCCAGTTCAGATACTGTGCGGTACAGCAAGTCTGGCTGTTCTCCGCTTTGGCGAATGTCGCTCAGTATGAGCGTATGGCGCAAACCCTTGTTGTCGGGTCGGCGGCACATGAAGTCGAGAGCGATGTCAAGCGAATTGACATCTGAATTGTATGAGTCGTTGATGATGGTGCAGCCGTGCTGGCCTTCTTTCACTTCAAGGCGCATGGCTACTGGCTCGAGTTGTGCCATTCGCTTGGCGAGGTCTTCGGTCGACACCCCAAGGAACAGAGCCACGCAGGCACAGGCAAACGAACATTTCACCGATGCCTCGTCGATGAAGGGAAGACTGTAGATTCCCTTTTCGCCTTTGTAAGTATAGCTGATGTCTGTGGTTTGTCCGTTGGCGATTATCTGACTGAAGTACATCTGCGCACTCTGGTCGGTTGTGCTCCAGCCTATCTTTTCGCAATGGAACCCCGATTTGCGCACACAACGGCTCACCGTGTCGTCGTCGGAGTCGTAAACTATCACGTTGGCATCGTGGAACAGCTCAACCTTCTCCATGCACTTCTCCTCCAAAGAGCGGAAGTTCTCCTGATGGGCTGCGCCGAGTGATGTCAGCACTCCCACGGTGGGCTGTATTATGTCGTGCAGAGCCTGCATCTCGCCGGGCTGACTTATGCCGGCTTCAAACAGTCCCACCTGTGTGTTCTCGTTGAGAAGCCATACTGACAGCGGCACTCCAATCTGCGAATTGTAGCTCTTTGGCGAGCGCGTCACCACCATTTGCGGCGACAACAACTGGTACAGCCACTCCTTTACCATGGTCTTTCCGTTAGACCCCGTTATTCCTACAACGGGAATGTCGAAGCCGTCGCGGTGGCGTTCGGCCAATCTTTGCAAGGCTTCAAGACTGCTTGTCACCTTAAGGAAGTTTGACTGTGGATAGTCGGTGGCTGCATTGTCGGGCACCGACTCTACGACAAAGTTGTGCACGCCGCGTCTGTATAGGTCGCTGATGTACCTGTGCCCGTCGTTGCGTTCCGTCTTCAAGGCGAAGAAGAGTGTCTCTTCGGGAAAACAAAGCGAACGGCTGTCGGTGAGTATCCATCCGATGTTGCTGTCGGTGTCACCGATGCGCCGCGCTCCGATGAGCGTGGTGACTTTCTCTATCGTGTATTTCATCGTGCAAGAAATGTTGTTTTTCTACAATGCAAAGTTAGGGTATTTTTCCGACAAGAGGGCTGCTTTGCGCATTGTTTTGGCCATGAACTCCCTGTACTCTTCGCTGTCCGGATTGAACGGCTTGTGCCCCAAGGCTTCCTTTATGGGTCGCCACTCCTCCAGGAACCGTTTTGTGGCTTGGCTGAAGTAAGCCTCGGAAAACTTCTGCCAGATATATTCCACCGCCTGTTCCGACGGGTGGAGCATGTCCGGACGGTAGAAACGGTAGTCCCTAAGTTCGTCTTCCACAATCTCGTAGGCCGGGAAATATCCGCAACGGTGGTCGCTCCTCACCAGTTTCTCCGCTGCAAGCAGCAGCGTGGCCTTTGACAACCGACTGCCGTGATAGCCGTATTTTGCGTAGCGTATGGGGCTTACCGTCACCACAACGTGTACCTCCGGATTGCGTTCAGCCAGTATGTCTACCGCCTTTTGCAGATATTCGTGGCATTGGTCCACGCTAAGTTCCTCTTCCTGAAACAGATTTTGTGGCCTCTTCCGGCAGTTGTCCACAATCTCGCCCGTGGCTTTCAGCCTGTACACATGATTGGTGCCGAGTGTGAACAACGCCACTCGCGGAGCCTCGTCGCACAGCTCTACTGTGTGGAGTATGCTCGCCGGATTGTACATCACCCCGTATGGGTTTACCGTGGCGAGGAACTTCTCTTCCACAAATCGCTTGCCTATGTTGTCGGCAAAGCACGAACCCACAAAGAGCATCCGCTCCTGCGGCTCTATTTCAAAGTCCGGCTTTGTTATGTTTACCTCTGTTCTGAACTCCATTCGTTTCGTTTTGTCTCTTGATTTTCGACGGCCAAACATGGGTGTTGCTCCTCATGTTTGGCCGCAACCATCACACAAAATTCGGTAATTTGTACGAGATGCGCAAGCTTGTCCAGTAATAAAACCGCCCGTTCGCATCTTCTTTGCCCTCGCAACCATGGCATTTGCAGGTCGTAAATACCATGGTTGCGGATGCTGAATGCCATACTTACGCCTCCTAAGTTTGCCTTGTGGCTTGCTTTTGTGTCAGGAGGTACGCTGCCCATAATATAAGAATAGAGCCTGTCTCGCACGTGGCGAGGCAGGCTCCATTCCTTTTCTGCATTGGCATTACGGCTATTCCGCCAAATAAAATCCGTCTTCGTCCTGGTCCACTCCGGAGTCGTCGGCTTCTCCCCTGCCGAGTTCATTCCCCGACATGCAGATAATCTCGAATGGCGACATCTGCACTATCTGTATCACAGGACTTTCATACGTTTTCTTCATGTCAGTTCGTTTTTTTTATTTGATTATTACCTTCGTTGTCTTGTTGCCACGCCTCACTATGTTCAAGCCCCTCTGCAAGCCTTCGAGTCGGCGGCCGTTGATGTCGTAATACTCCGCATCGGCGTTGAGGGTGTCGATTACGCTGTCTATTGAGGTTGTCTTGTCGTCAGTCACGATGTTGAGCACAGGGGCATATTTCGCGCTGCTCGTCTCGTTGGTCAGGATGTAGGCACGGTATGGGTTAACCTTCACGTAAGAGTCTTCGCTGGTATAGTCGGACACCTTGTAGAACTTGTTGTTGGCTATGAAGTAGCCGTTGCCGTCGGCGAGATAGGTGGGTTCGAACGCCCCGTCAAGATAGTCACCGCTCTCGGTCACGGCAGGCATATAGACGACATTGGCGGCTGTGGCGCTAATCTCAATGCTGCTTTGCGAGTCGCTCTTCTTGCTGATGATTACTGGAGTGCCGGCCGCGATGGTTCCGTTCAGTTGGGTGAGGGTCAGCTTGTCTGTGTCAATGGCATTGATGGTGTAGAAGTTACAGTCTGCACTTTCGGCGTTTATCTCGAACGGCAGGCAGAGCGTACCCCACTTGTTGGTCATCGTGCGAGTGTAGGAGGCTGCCTTGTCGTTGGCAAGCTTGAAGTCAAATGACGACATGAAAGCCTTGCCGTCGGTGAACTCCACATTGTCGTTGCACAGCGCATTGTTGCCGTATCCATCCACGTTATAGTCTTTGTCGCCCACACTGAACTGGCGGCGCAGCGTGAGGTAGCCGTCGGTGTAGTTGGCCTTATCCTTATTATTTGTTGCATCGGCATCGAAATTGGGCAGCGAGTAACACCCCGTGAACATATAGCCAGAATTTGACACATTTTCCATCGAAAAATCGGCGGAAACGTAGATGTTCTTCAGTCTTGAGCAGCCGTTAAACATATGGTAGGTGTCAGAAAGTCTTTTCGTGTCGAAATGCGTAAGGTCAAGCGAAGTCAGCGAACTGCACGACTGGAACATACCCTGCATCTCCTCCACCCCGGATGTGTTGAGGTATTCCATTCCTTCTATCGTCTGGAGAGAACTCTTATTCATAAACCATGCTTCGCAAGTTCCGGGACGTGCCTCGCTTAACTCCTTGAGGAATACAGCCTTAGTGGGTGCAGTGTTATTCAAATATTTATTGGTAGTGCCGTAGGTGAAATCGTATGTGTCGGTGGCGGTAGTGAGGGCACGCAGCTTGTCGTAGTGGAACGTGAGGGTTTTCGTGGCTTCCTGATATTCCACCCACAGCGACGCAGCAATGTCTACAAAATTGAGGTAGCCGCCATCGGTAAGGTCCTTCGCCATTGCAGCGTCCACTTTCCCGGTATCGAAGCCTCGCAGTTTGGTGCAGTCTTTAAACATCGCGGTGCTTGTCACGTTGTCGGCCACAACGAAGTTCGTACTGGCGAAAATCTCTTTCAGCGCCGTACACGACGACAGCATGTCCGACATGTCGGTCACATTTGTGGTGTTGAACGAGCTAAGGTCGAGCGACTCCAGCAGCGAGCATCCGTGGAACATGCCTGCCATGTTGGTCACTTTACTGGTGTTGAGCAAGTTGAGTCCTTCTATAGAGACCAACTTGTCCATACGATAAAACCAATGGTAGCAGCTTGTGGGTGTCGCTTTCTTCATTTCTTTGTCAAACACCACTTTCTTAATGACCTTTCCCAGCCATCCTGGAACAGCATTACCCGTATTGAAATCGTACTTGGCTGTAGCTTCGGTGTATTCCTTGAGACGGTCGTTGTGGAAAGTCAGCGTGGCGGTACTTTCCTGATACTCCACCCATTTGTCAGAACCTTTTTCTACGTGGTTCACATAGCCCCCGTCGCTTATGTCTATGCAACGTTTGGAGCTAACATCGCTAGCGTCGAAGTTAGGCAGACTTGTCGCGCCCAAGAACACCTTATCGCTAGTAGGGGACCACCAGTCAGGCCAAGTTTTTACTGCGAAGCCACTTGTCACCATTATGTTTCTCAGTTTGGTGCAATTACAAAACATGCGGGGTATCCCGGAGCTATAATACGATAAGCCGCAGAGGTTGAAACTGGTTAGGTCAAGTTCGGTCAAGCTCTCGCATTTTTCAAACATGGAATGCATAGTTGCCGTCTTCTCTGTGTTAAACGAAGTAACGTTTACCGATGCCAGTTGGTTGCAATCGTAAAACATTCTCTTCATCGACTTCACGTTGCTGGTATTAAAGTTGGAAAGGTCAAGCTCCGTCAATGGCAGACTATAGAACATTGCCTCCATCGTGGTGACCTTGCCGGTGTCAAAATGCGAGAGGTCAAGCTCCGTCAAACTGATGCAACGATAGAACATGTAGCTCATGTCGGTGACTTCTGACGTGTTGAGATACTCGATGCCATCTATCTGAGTGAGCTTCGTAAAGGTATAGAACCAGTGTGCGGTGGTTGTGGGGCGCGCATCGGCGAAGTTGCTGTCGAACACCACAGTCGTAACGGTCTTCTTCGGGTTTCTGTCTGTCACCCACCCCGGTTTGTCAGACCCGCTGTTCAAGTCATACTTGGTGGTGGCGATTGTCGCCTCCTTGTTCTCGTCGTAGTGGAAAGTCAACGTGGCGGTGCCTTCCTGATATTCCACCCACGCCTGCTTGTCGGCCATGGCCAACGACGGCACGAGGAGCAACGTCAAGAGAAATGTTGTCCGTGCAAATAAAGCAATTGTCTTGTGCATAAATTTATTAATGATTGTGTAGTTATCCATACTTGGTTCTTATCGGGTGCAAAGATAGTCATTATTAATGAAGTCCTTAGAATACAGACTTTTAATTTTATATAAAAGGAAGTCATTGGGCAACAATAAATTATCCAAAGCTTGCGTATGTCAGAGAAATTCACTTGTGCTTGGCGCGTATCTTTGTGGAGGCGACTATGTTTGCCCTTGTGCGCCAGAATTTTGGCTTGGGAAATGTAAATGTAGTAGGTGCAGCGTCTCGCTGCACCCGTCCAGCGGATGACGAAAGCACAAAATTAGGTCACGTGGCGTTGCCGTTTTGTTCGGGATGGCTTCGGGATGCGTTCGGGATGCGTTCGGGATTTGATCGGGCGCAACTGGGTCGTATGCGCCTACCAAGTTTGCCCCATCTCCCGTTAAATAACCTAAACTTCCGTCCAATGGATAGTCTTGTCGTGCAGAATGTTTATCTTTGCAAGTTGGCAGAACCTTCTTACGCACAAATACAGATGGGGTAGGGGTTCAGGCGATGAAGAGCGAATATACATACATCAACATAATGAAGAAAATAGTAGTGCTTGCGCTTTCCGCGCTTCTTACGTCCAATGCTGTGTTGGCCGAAAAGTTAACAGTTGACGAGGCCAAAGCAGTGGCTTCAAAGTTTTTCAACGGAGCCTCTGCCGTCCTCAAGGCCAGTGGCAACGGACAGGCTCTGTCGCTTGCCGGAGCGTCGACAGGCTATTACATATTCAACAGAGGCACATCGTCGGGCTATGTTATTGTGGCTGCTGACGACAAAGTCGCGAACCAGGTGCTCGGATATGCTGACGAGGGCACGGTGGACATGGCGGCCATGCCGGAAAACATGGCGTGGTGGCTTGCGGAATACGACCGCCAGATGAGCTACGCCGGACAGAATGCCGTGGCGAAAAGCGGAACGGCGGTTGCCAAGTATGCCAATATTGCACCGCTGCTCACCTCAAAATGGGATCAGGACAGCCCCTACAATGACTTCTGCCCGGTGCAAAGGGACACGGTTTGTCCCACCGGTTGCGTGGCAACAGCCGTAGCGCAGTTGATGTACTACCACAAATGGCCGGAAAAGGGAACCGGCTCCAATGCCTACAACTGGAATGGTGAGATACTGTCTGCTGATTTCAGTCAGAGCACCTACGACTGGAGCGCAATGACCGACAGGTATGGCAACAATAGTTCCGATGCGTCAAAGGCGGCAGTAGCCCTGCTGATGCACGATGTGGGTATTGCCGTAAACATGGAGTATGAGGCAAAGTCCAGCGGAGCTTTCCAGCAGCTGATAGCACCGGCCTTGGCGACATACTTCTCCTATGACAAGAACATAAAGTATGTGCAGCGCAAGTATTATGGTGTGAAGGAATGGGACGACTTGGTTTACAAGGAACTTGCCGCGTCGAGACCCGTCTATTATACCGGCTATACGGAAAACTATGCGAACGGCCACGCCTTTGCCTGCGACGGCTACCGTGACGGCTACTTCCACATCAACTGGGGCTGGGGCGGAGTCAGCAACGGCTACTTCTTGCTGACGGCTCTCGACCCCGACCAGCAAGGTATCGGAGGCAGTTCGTCGGGTTACAGCTATGCGCAGGATATTGTGATGAACATACAAAAGCCGCAGGAGAATACTGTGATAGAACCTCTCTACTTTAACGACGGCAATTTTTCTACATCGAAAACGCAGGCTACATTAAGTGAAACGTTAACGTTCCGCGGTAATTTCCGCAACGGCGGAATATACGCCAGCACGGTCAACTTCGGACTGATTGTGGTAAGTGCAGATGGCGACACGACATACGTGGCCGGTAACGGCGGCTCTTACAGGGCTGGCTCCGGCACAGGAACATTTGGAGTCAGCATGAGCCAGTTCCCTACGGCCGAAGGCGACTACTTCATTTATCCCGCCTATCAGGACACCAGCACCAAAGTGTGGTATAAGATGCAGACCGTGACGGGTTACGCTGGCTACGTTGTGGGCACAGTTAGCGGCTCCACGGTGGACTTCTGTACGCCGGAGGCAGACGCAAGCGAACTTACAACCACAAACTTCGCCCCCACATCGTCGCTGTATGCAGGAAAGAGTTTCACGGCAACAGCCACCATAAGCAACGCCGGAGGTGAATATTACGACAAGGTGTATGTGGCGTTTATGAACGTTGGTGCTTCAACCTATGCCGCAATCTCCAACGGTGCTCTGATAGGTCTTGCCAACGGAGTGACACAGGTGCTTTCTTTCTCGGGAACCGTTCCCAGCAAAGCGGGCGACTATGAACTGCTGTTGGTGGACAGATACTTTAATTCCATAAGCGAGCGTGTGCCGGTGACTGTGAGTGCTGCACCGACAGGAGTGGTGAGCATGAAGCTCACAAACCAGCTCCGCGTAGCAAATCCGACACAAGTGGCTGCCGACAACTTCTCCGTTTCGGCCACGATAAGGGGCATTTCCGGCTGCTACGACAACACTCTTACCCTCGCTCTGTTCCGTAATGGAGAAAACAGAAGCAGCGACATGATGAACAAGAAGATCGTTGTAGGCGAAGGAGACAACGTGACTGTCGTGTTTGAGGGTGAAATTCCCAGTGCCGAAGTGGGCGACAAGTATATTGCCGCGTTGTATTATTTAAGCAACGGACAGTGGGCTGTCTTGCCTGCCTTGGGCAACAACTACAACTATCTGACGTTTACCGTCGGCCATCTCACGGGCATCGACGACGCAACCGCAACCACTTCAACCGGCGAAACCCTCGTCTACACTCTGTCGGGTACGCTCGTCGGCACATACAAGACGGCTGCGCCCGACCTGAAAGACCTGCCCAAGGGACTCTATATTGTGAAGAGAGGCTCGGAAACAAGAAAGGTAAGAAACTGAAAAACGGAAGTGGGGAAGCCGGAATGAACGTTCCGGCTTCCCCACTGCTTCATGCTTGACTTGGTAATTCTGCAAAAAAAACGTGCTCACGTTATTTTTGAACATTACTCATCCAAGTCGGTGTCTATCTGCTTCTAGCTCGCAAATAATCGTTAAAGAGCTTGCAACTTAAAATATTTTATCATAATTTTGCGCAATTAATCTACAAACAATAACTAAAAACGACGGGATTTAAAAAGATGAAGAAAAAACTACTACTACTGACAATCTTGTTTGCATCGGTCATGGGTACGGCTGTAGCCCAGCGTATGACAGACAAACTGGATCGTGGACTTGTGGCTGTAAAAACCTCCAAGGGAGTGTTTTGCAGCTGGCGTATTCCCGCAGAGGAGTACTATGACGTGCAGTACAATGTCTATCGTGACGGCACAAAGCTCAATTCCACACCGCTGAATGTGTCTAACTTCCTTGACAAGAGCGGCACTACGGGCAGCACATACACCGTAGAACCTGTTGTAAGGGGCGTTGCGCAGTCGCAATGCGCTGCTTCAAGTGTGTGGAGCAACAACTATCTTGAAGTGACCATGGATCATGGCGACCTGACCAGTACATATGTTCCCAACGATGCGTGCTGCGCCGATGTTGACGGCGACGGTCAGGTAGAGATACTGCTGAAGTTCGACAACAGAAGCGATGCCGGCATGCCTGCAGGCTACAACGGTGAATATGCCATAATAGAGGTATATAAGCTCAACGGCAAGAAGCTCTGGTGGATAGACTTGGGCCCGAATATGGCCGATTTCCAGAACAATGAGAACAATATCGTGGCCTTTGACTGGGACCGTGACGGCAAGGCAGAAGCCATTATGCGTGCTGCCGACGGTACAACCATACATACGGCAACGGGAAAGACAGTTGTCATAGGCGACAAGTCGAAGAACTATCGTCCAAGCGGCGGCCCTTCAGGCGAGTGGTTCATACATGAGGGAGCGGAGTATCTGCTCTATCTGAACGGTGAAACCGGCGAGGTGTATCAGCAGATGGAATATCCATTGAAGCGACTAGAGGACGGAGAAACCAGCCTTGATGCAGCATGGGGCGACGGCTACGGCCACCGTTCCACAAAGCATTTCTTCGGTGCTCCGTTCCTTGACGGCAAGAAGGCGAGCATCTTCCTTGCACGCGGTATCTATACCCGACACAAGATGGTGGCCTTCGACGTTGACCCTGCCACTCACCAGTTGTCGGAACGCTGGCGTTGGGTGTGCAATACTTCTGGTCCTTGGTACGGCCAGGGCTATCACAACTACAGCATAGCCGATGTTGACATGGACGGAAGAGACGAGATTGTCTTCGGCTCTATGGTCATTGACGACAATGGCAAGGGACTTTCTACATCTGGACTTGGCCACGGCGACGCACATCATGTGGGAGATTTCGACCCATACACATGGGGACTGGAAGTTTTTGCGTGCAACGAAGCCCAGCCGATGAACAACTTCCGCGACGCAACCACATCCAAAATATACTATCGTGCCACCGGTGGCTCCGACGACGGCCGCTCTATTGCCGGAAACTTCCTCGACGAGTATCCCGGAGCGCAGGGACGTTCGGCCAGGGACGGCCTAATCGGCGGAGCGTCGCACAAGGCTCTCGTGGGAGCGCCTACTTCGGGCATAGCAACTAACTTCCGCATATACTGGGACGGCGACCTGCTTGAAGAAACATTCAATTATGTCAGCGGAAAGAACACCGAGGGCGGAATATACAAGGGAGGTAGGGAAAGTGCGATAGCCACTCTCGCCGGTTCTAAGACCAACAACGACACCAAAGGCACGCCCTGCTATCAGGGAGACGTGCTCGGCGACTGGCGTGAGGAAGTGATAATGCGCACGGAAGCCAACAATATCCGCATATACACCACCAACATTGAGACAGAGTGGCGCAATTACTCCCTCTGGCACGACCACCAGTACCGCAACGCCATGGTTTGGCAGATGTGCGGGTACAACCAGCCGCCTCATGCAAGCTACTTCTTGGGCAAACTGGAGGGCATTACCATTGCTCCGCCGCCACTCACAACCGAAGGACGCACCGAGATTGCCGACGGAGGAACCATCGGAGCTGAGTACAACGACAAGCATATAATGACCGATGAGACCGGCGACATGACCGTAACCGTGACCGATGGAGCTGCGCCCTACATATACACAGACAATACTCCGTCGCACGTGGAGGGAACAGCACCCAGCAATTGCACCACAAAGAACACAACTATCAACTATACCTACTACACCCACACTCTCAAAGGCGGTGCGTTTACCGGTGACATGAGACTGGTGAAGCAGGGCGAGGGTACGCTCGTGCTGCCCAATGTGGTGGAGACATACACAGGAAACACCGACGTTTGGAACGGTACTCTGTCGTTTGACGGCACGTTGCAGAACAGTCCGCTGTGGCTCAACCGTCACACTACGCTCATTTCCGACGGCGGCAAGTTCCCCAAAGGCATCCGTGCCGACTACAACGCCACCATCATCCCCGGTGGAAAGGACAAGAAAGGTTCTATAGCAACTGACTCTCTGAAGCTCGGATTCGGTTCCCGCGTTCAGATAGACCTCTTCGGTGAGGGCATTTCTGCCGACAATGTAAATGCAAAGACTCTTGTTGTGGAAAAGAAGGACTGGGAAAACGGTCCCCAGTATCTCGCTCCTGTGTTTGTATTTGTTCCTCACGCAGCTGACGGTGCAACCATATTGGCCGACGGCAAGTATCTGATAGGTGAGATTGGCAAGGTGGAAGGCAGTCTTGACGACATAGTCCTTGAGGGTGTCGATGCTTACAAGCACTCTTTGGTTTATGAAGACGGCAAGCTGTATGTCTCTATCGCAGCATACGTGTCAGGCAACGTTATTTGGACTGGTAGCGAGAGCGGTGTTTGGGACCTTGACGGTACGGCCAACTTTGCCAACCGCACCACTCAAGAGACAAGCAAATTCGTTCGCGGCGATGAAGTGACATTCGACGACAGCGCTGTCACCACGGACATTGTCGTGACAGGCAAGATTGCTCCGAGCAAGATGACGTTCAACAACGATGAAAAGACGTTTACCTTCAAGGGAGACAGTATCGTTGGTGACGGCGAACTTGTGAAAAACGGTGAGGGAAGCGTAATCATATACACCGCAAACCACATCGGCAACACCACAATCAACGGTGGCAAGATCAATGCAACCAGCCTTGCCAACAACATTGGACTGGACTATGGTTCTCTGGGCGGCGTTAACAGCAAGATAAAGATAGACAACAACGCTACTCTGGTTATGAACCTTGACGCAACCACCACGCAGGAGATAACCGTAGGCACGGGTGGAGCAACCATTGAGGTGGGCAACGGCAGGACACTCGCCCTGAACACAGCTGTCAAGGCTGTAAACTCAAGCAACGCTGTGCTCACCAAGGCTGGTGCAGGTTCGCTTACGCTCAGTGCAAACAACCGTCTTAGCCGTCTGATAGTAAAGGCCGGTAACGTGAATACCGTGGAGAGCAGCGGTACGGTGCAGCTACCGACAACCGTGGAATTCGTTAACGGTACGATAATCGACCCGTCAAACGAAAATTCATACACTTCCAACAACACGAACTTTGTTGTTCCGGAACTGTGCTCTGGTTATCTTGTGGCCAAACCGCGCTGCACCTACAACGGTTCACTCACCGGTGCCGGCACGTTCACGGTCTATGCCGCTGGAGTGCGCAACTATTTCGCTGGCGACTGGAGCCAGTTTGAGGGAACCATTATCCCCGCCTACAAAAAACGTGGTTCTTTCGACCCGTCGTTCGACTTCACAAGCGACAAGGGAATGCCTTTGGCTACGCTGCGAGTGAACAGTGGCATCGAGTTCAAGAACAACGGCAAGAGCGTGGAGATAGGTGCTATAGACGGTGAGGGTACGCTGTCTGGCACGGGAACATACACTCTCGGTTCCAACAACTCAGACTTTAAGTTCAAGGGCACCATCACAAGCCCTGTGAAGAAGGCCGGTACGGGTTGCTGGGAAGTGTCCAGTGCCTTGACAGGTATCGGCAGCATAACGGTCAATGAAGGCTCGCTCTATCTGAACAGCCTTACCGCAAAAGACCTGATAACAAGTACTGCTCCTGTATATGTGGCCAACGGCGCTACGCTGCTCGGCCGTGGCGGAATCGTCACTTCGGTATACTTGCGCAGTGGTGCTACATTGCACGTTGGTACCAATACGGATGATTATGCCGGCGAGTTCCGTGTAACAGGTATGTTGTCGGCAGCTGAGGGTTCTGTCATTGACATGAACATAAAGAATGCCAATAACTCAAGTTCTTCGCGCTCGTTCCTCAATGTTTCCAAGAGCCTTGTGCTCAATGCAGCAGTCAACATTACCCTAAGTCCCGACTATGCTCCGGCCGCAGGTGATGAGATTATACTGTGGAACGCCGGCGCATTCAGCGGCACTCCCACCGTCAACCTCCCCGAACTGCCTTCGGGACTGTATTGGGATACGTCTGACTTGCTCACAACATCCGGCACTCTCCGTGTTACCGACAACACTTCAGGCATTGCTGCCGCAACATCAGCCACACCTGTTCACTGCCGTATGTTCACGGTGAGCGGCATCCTTGTGGCAGAGTTCGACGCTACGCTCGGCGAGGCAGCCGCAGTGGCAAAGAAGAATGTCGCAACTGCCGGAACCTATCTGTTGCAGATAAGCTCCTCAAGGGATAGCAAGACCCTCAAGCTCTCGGTGCGTTAATCACCGTGACAACCCTTGCCGGACATGAGGTTTCATCTGTCCGGCAAGGATAAATACCGCACAATGAAAGCGGGAGGCCGGGCATATGACTGCCCGGTCTCCCGCTTTCGTTGTGTGATTTCATCCCCTTTATGACATCATAAAAACGCCTCCCCTTCCTGACAGCCCCGTCCGGCAATCGCAAATGCCGTGTCCAGCCATTCTGAATGCCGTGTTTGCGCCTCGTAAATGCCCGTGTTGTGAGGCGAAACCCGGCGGTTAGGATGCGGCAAAGCCCACGGAGGACGGGGTTATAGCTTTTTGATATTCGACTGCAAAAAGTGATTTTGCCGACGGTGGGGCAGACTTTTTGGCCGTGAAACCCTTGTTTTGTTTGCTTAATGTGCGTATATTTGCATCGGAACGCTGATTTTAGACTATGTGCGGCTTGCCTGCGCATAGCCTTTCTGCGGCTTTTCCAAACGGGAATATTTTATCTATTAACTCAAAACAAACAACAAGCGAGATGAAAAAGAGACTACTGTCAATTTCATTGGCTCTGCTTGGCTGCTTAGGAGCGAGTGCCGCCTATGAGAGCGGAGGCTACTATTACAATGAAGCAGGCCGGTGGATTATTAACGGCGACAACCTGTTGACAAATAACTTGTCTGACGGGTTGGCAGCGTTTGGGTTCAAGCACACAAACACTGCAGATTTGGGAGAGGCTATTGCCGACACGTTCGAGGTGGTTACCTCTGACGGCATGCCGGCCATCCAAGTGAACAAACAGGGCGGCGAGGGCACCGGCGGCGAGCTGTTCCTCAGCCAGTATCTGAATGATGCTGGAGTCTATGTGGTGACCTACAAGGTGAAGAGTGCCGGCGAGGCGCGCCAACTGTCGCAGAACACCGCTTCAGGCTACAACACCAACTACCAGCACATCTTCCTTAACGACGACGGAACAACCACCTGCGACGCCACGGAGGAAACTGGCAACGGCGGTGTGTCGCTGGCACGCAACCTGCGCTACGGCGACACATGGAAGGAGATGAGCTATACGTTCACCGTGAGCGACCCCAAGTTCCTCAACCTCCGTTTCTTCAACCTTCTGGTGGGCGACATGATCGCCGATTTCGGTATCTACAAGATTTCCGAAGTGGGCGACGACCGCGTGATAAAGGAGTACAAGGACATCATCAATGGCTATCTTGCCAACGAGACAGACTTCCCCAACGAGCGTGAAAGCCTTCAAGAGCTTCTTGGAGCACTTGATGAGATACCCCTTGAGGAGCCCCTTGACGCAAGCTCACTGGAGGAGGCCGACGCTATGATCTCCGATTTCCTCGACGCCAACACCGTTGACGTGTCTGGCTACTTCAGCAACTGGGACTTCTCCGGCGGCAACTCCGGCGAAGCCAAGGGCATTAAGAACTGGACTGTTGCCGGCGGCCATACCGGGCGTTGGGGCGTTGCCACGCGCTATGCCCGTGGCGTTGACTATGGCGAAGGCAAGTACATTGCCATGCAGTCCTATCCGCAGGGCATGAGCGACGGCTCTACGTCTGCTGACCTCTACCAGACAGTTGCCTTGCCGGCCGGACGCTATATGTTCACCTGCAAGTCTTCGGGCAACTACCACTACCGTGTGAGCGGCAGCGACAAGAACGGCGTGGTTGTATGTGACTCCGTTACAGGCATGGGTATGTATGTCAACAGCGACACCCTGTGGTTCAACACGGTGAAGACCGTAAGCCCCACAAAGGCCAACCGCTACTCCATAATCGGTACGGTGGCCGAAGGCGAAAGTATGACCCTGGGCTACCACACTCCGGGCATGATTGCCAAGACTGGCGGAGCCTATAGCTACAGCCCTGTGGAGATACGTCTGCTCGGCGGAAAGACACAGGCCGATGTTGACGCCTTCTTCTATGAGGCTAAGGTAAAGACCAACGCTGAGGCCCTCAAGGTGATGGTTGACAGTGCAAACAATGTGCTGAAGGACGACCAGTACTTCTACTGCAAGGACTCGCTCACCATCGTTGCCGCACACGGACAGCAGGTCTATGACGCATACCAGACCGAATATACCAACGAATCGGCCGACACCCTCAGCAAGGAGATGGTCGCTGTGCGCAACGGCATACGCCTGTTGTACAGCATGAACTCCGCTTACACCCAGCTCAGCGGCATCATAGCCGAGGCCGAGACTCTCTATGCCGACGAGAACCGTCCCGTCAAGGGTGATCTTGGCACAGCCATCGATGCAGCCAAGGCAGTGGTATCCGGACTCACCCCCGGCCTGAAGCCCACCGAGGCCGACTCCGCCAGCCTCGCAGACCAGATCACGGCTCTGCCCATCGCCATAGAGGCATACTATATTGCCAACGCTTCCTACAACGCTCCGGCCAAGCTGAACATCATCAACCCCTATTTCGCCAACAGCGGCACGGGTTGGAATGTCGTCAATTCCAGCGACTCAAAAGAGGTTTGGAAGTACGGCAGCGACGCCACCTTCACCAACGGCACCAAGATATACGCTTATCGCGGTACGACAACAGCACCTGCAAATGCCGTATATCAGACCGTGGCACTGGCCAACAACGGCCACTATGAGATAGCTTTCGAGGCCTACGCATTCGGACAGAAGCGCAACGGCACCATTACCGACCCCATCGGAGTGTATTTCGTGAAGCAGTTAGGCGGTGCAGACGGTGTGCTTGACACGGGCGACGATGCAGCCAAGATTGACTCTGTGATAGTTCACACAGAAAGCCTCAACAATGCAGTCAAGTACAAGGTGGCCTTCACTGTGACCAACGCCCCCGTGAACTTCACGTTCGGCCTTGACGCACTCTCCAACACTGGCGACGACTTCGACGCAGTCAAGGGCAACTTTGCCAACGGCTACGGCTATGGCGGCAACGAACTGACGTTCTACGGCGACTACGACAAGTACAAGGCCGACTCTGTCGCCGCAGTAATCAAGCCTACACGCGACTCTCTGCAGGCTGTAATCAACGCAGCCAACGCTCTGAAGGCCGAGGCGCGCAACCCGAACAACGTTGACACCGCTCCGTTCCAGAACGCCATCAGCGAGGCACAGGGCGTTGTTGACAACTCAGCTGCAACTCTCGACGAGATCAACGCACAGTTCCCGAAGATGACCGCCGCCACCAACGCATTCATGATCAGCGGCGTATATCCGGCAGAGGGCAAGTACTTCGACCTCACCCCGCTGATAAAGAACCCGAAGTTCAAAGAGGGCGACGACAACTTTGACGGTTGGGAGTACGGCACATTCGACATAGGCGAGACACCCATGGCTTCCGACACGCTCTACAACTCGAGCGGCACAGGCCTGCTGTGGAAGTACTTCGGCGGAGACACCCACGACTATGCCAACCTGAAGGGTCACTCCAAGCTGACCCAGACTGTGGCTGGTCTGCCCGCCGGTAACTACATATACTCGGCCAACATGACATACCGCAATGTGACCAAGTCAACCTACAGCATCGACACATCCATCGAGACTGACTACACCTCAGAAGTGTGCTGGATCATCGCCAACGACGAGAAGACAGCCGCTACGGGTCTGCTCCAGGTGGAAGGCGCAAAGGTGGAAGGCACAGGTGACAACTCCAAGTATGTGCTGCCCGGCGGCGAATCGTTCGACAACTATGCCTACACCCATACCGTAGGCGTGGCAGACTTCTTCGCCGCAGGTTACTACCGCAGCAATCTCGGCTTCACACTTGCCGAGAAGGCCGACGTAGCCCTTGGCTTCCTGATTGACGGTCTGCGCGTTGTGGGTCAGGCATTCTACTACAATCCTGAACTGCGCTTCTATGGCGACGGCGACATCACAGGCATTGAGAACGTGAACGCAGCCGGCGAAAGCGGCAAGTTCGTGCCCGGAGCCGTATATACGCTCACAGGAACCCAGGTACGCGCCAACGCCACTTCGCTCAAGAACCTTGGCAAGGGCGTTTACATTATGAACGGCAAGAAGTTTGTGGTCAAGTAACCGCCGGCTTCAACGCAGATAACTCCAAAAGGGGGAGACCGCAGAAGAGCGGTTTCCCCCTTTTTCTGGTTCTTCCGTCAATGGACGGATATAGTACATGGACTGAACACCTGCTTATACCTTATTATTATATGCGCGCGAAGGCGCTTGGACAACGCGGCATTATACCTTTGTTATTGCTTTTTTGTAAAGATGATTTAAGAAACCACAAATTTTTCGATGCAAAAGGGCGCAAAAAGACACTGCAGAATTGCTTGTTTTTGGAAAAACCATTAACTTTGTAGCCAAACTGCTTATAGAAGTAATATACTACTACCCACTTTTTGTGCAATAACTAAGAAAATTAATACAAACGGGACTTATGAAGAAACTCATCTTATGTCTTTCTGTGGCCTGCACAGGACTGCTGTTGTCGTCGTGTGTGGACAAGAACGAGCTTGTGGATGAAGACTCCAAGCCGTCATGGCTTGGCTCAAGCATCTATTATGAGCTGGAAAACCCGTCCGGAGCCGGGCTGCAGGGTTCTTTCAAGACGTATCTAAGGCTGATAGACGACCTCGGATATGCCGAAACGATGAAGCGGACGGGAAGCAAAACGGTGTTCCCGGCCAACGACGAGGCGTTCGCCAAGTTCTTTGAAAACGAGACTTGGAAAGGCGTGCGGCAGTATTCAGACCTGTCGGAAGCCCAGAAGAAGCTGCTGCTCTACTCCTCGATGCTCGACAACGCACTGTTGGTTGACATGTTGTCGAACGCCAGCGGCAACAGCACGGTGTATAAAGGGCGCGCAGTGAAGCACCAGTCGGCCATAACCGCCATAGACACCGTTACACATTATTATATGCCATACGCCGAAACGTTCAGGAACAACTCCAACTTCACGCGTTTCGACAGCCAGGGCGGCATTTCGGTGGTGTCTGACGCCACGAGGCCGATGATAGTCCACTTCACGCGTGACTATATGCTGACCAACAACATCACGACCACAGGCTCTGACAACGACTTCTCGCTGCTTACCGGCGGCGCCTACAACGACGGCGACGCATATATCTATGGCAACAAGATAATATGTCCCGACGTGACGTGCCTCAACGGCTACATCCACCAGGTGGATTCGGTGGTTACGCCTCCGGGCAACATGGCACAGATGCTCAAGGGCATGCCCGACTGCAGCATCTTCAGCCATCTTCTCGACCGTTTTGCCGTGCCGCGCTACAACGCTACGGTAACAAACAACTACCACGACTGGTATCGCGAGCAGTCGTTGGTGAAGGATATGTCGGGCGTGTCAAACCCCGATTCGATCTTCGAGATACGCTATCTGAGCAGCTACTCGCAGGACTACAAGACGTTTAACCTGGACGGCGACGGCAAAGTGGTTAGCTCTGCCAACCTGCTCACCCTTGACCCGGGATGGAACGCCTACTATAAGGCAAGCAATTCCAACGACGGAATGGAGACATACCTCAATGATCTGGCTGCCATGTTCGTGCCTAACGACGAGGCAATGAAGAAGTACTTCGTCAGCGGTGAGGGCGCTCCGATCATGGACTTCTACAAGTATCTGCCGAATACGGAGGAGAACGTAATATATAATGTGGACTCGATACCCACAAGTACCGTGGCTGCCCTGCTGAACAACCTGATGAAGACCTCGTTTGTCGATAACGTGCCGAGCAAATTCCCCTCGATGATCGACGATGCAGCCGACCACATGGATATGGAAATCAGCTATATCAACAAGAAATCCAACGGCGCTTACGACATTCACGTGGCCAGCAACGGTGTGGTATATGTGCTGAACAAGGTGGTAGGGCCGAAGAAATATGTCGCAGTGTCTGCACCTACACTCTTCAGCAACGACCTTGACGTGATTTCATGGATAATCAACAACAAGTCAGTCAACTCCGACCAGACCGACAACGCATACTCTCTGGACTTGGACTTCTATGCCTACCTTCTGGCAATGAGCGCCAACTATGCTCTGTTCATGCCTAACGACGGTGCGTTCGACAAGTTTTATGTCAATCCGGCAACGCTCGGCAGCGAGCAGCCCGAGTGTGTACACTTCTACGCGACCAATTCCAACCCATATTTCGGTGCATCGCGCTGGCGTTATGATACGGCTACCAACAGCGTAACCGACTCGCTCGGCGTGTATGACCTCACGAACGCCAGCCAGATGGCAGCCGTCAAGGCTATGCTGCAGGACATAATGAACTACCATACGGTGGTGTTGTCCGACGGCGAGACGCTCGGTTCGCAGAACTACTACAAGACCAAGCACGGCGGAGAGATAAAGGTGGAAGGCGGAAGCCAGGCCAGCGATATGGTCGGGGCAAGCATCAAGGGCGGCTCACAGGTTGACAACGGAGTCGCAGCCGCTTCCATTGCAAAGACATACAACATGGAGAACGGCCATACCTATATTATAGACAGGCTGATACAAGGCCCGTTCAACAGCGTTTACAAGACACTTAAGGACAATCCGGACTTCTCCGAGTTCTTTGAACTGTGCGACGGCTTCAACGAAGAGCTTCTGAATTGGTGCGGCATCTCCTCCGTGGCCGACGAGGAAACGGGCTTGCGCAAGATAGACCAGTACAAGGTCTTCTACCAGCCTGGCGAGTATGAAGATGAAGAAAGCAAGCAGCACCGCTGCCTGGACCACAATATAAAGATGTTCAACTCGTACAACTACACCGTATATGCGCCCAACAACACTGCCATGGAAGAGGCTTACTCCAATGGACTGCCCCGTTGGGAAACGATAAACAAGCTGTGGGAGGACAATGCCGACCACGGTGACAAGGCTGAGGCCAACGCAAAGGTGTCGGCTCTCGCCATGATAGAGAAGATAAAGGACTTCGTGTTCTATCATTTCCAGAACTCTTCGGTCTATGCAGACAATACTGTGGAGGGCGGCAACTACACTTCTTTCCTGCTTGACTCCAACAGCCGCAACCTCTCGCTTGCCGTTGAGGGAGGCGGCAACAAGCTGACTGTGACCGATGCATCGGGGCTTGCGCACACTATCGACGCCAACAGCACGAAGGCAGTCAACAGGATGGCACGCGATTTCGAGTTTGACAAGAACAGCAGCTCGGCCACCTACATGAAGACCTCGTCGTTTGCCGTAGTGCATGAGATAGACCAGCCCCTGTATTATAATACGGACAGGAGCTTCGCCGTAGGCTCTAAGGTGGCATCCGCCAAGTTCCACAACTATAATCGAAACTAATCTATTAACAAAGAAACTAAGAAGACTATGCCAAGAATAAGATTAATGCTTTTAGCCGGCTTGTTGCTTATGGTGCAAGCCGTAGTAATGGCACAGGGGCAGCGCATATCGGGAACGGTTACGGACAACTTCGGACCCGTGATGATGGCGAACGTGGTCGAGGTGGATGTCAACAACCGTATCGTGACGGCGGCCGTGACCGACATCAACGGTAACTTCTCGATGGCCATCAAGAACAACAAGAACAAGCTGCGCTTCTCTTACGTGGGCTACAAGACCGTGACGCTGCCCATAGGAGAGCGCACCAAATTCAATATACCCATGTCCTCGCAGACAACAGTCAAGGAGGTGACGGTGACATCCCGCCGCCGCGTCAACTCCGGCGGTCTCTCCATACCCAAGCGCGAGGTGTCTGTGGCACAGCAGACCATGGACATGAGCGAGGTGGAGGGCCTTTCGTTCACCAGTGCCGACGAGGCATTGCAGGGAAAGATTGCCGGTCTTGACATTGTGGCCGGCTCCGGTAACCTTGGATCGGGCACCCAGATGCGTCTGCGCGGCGTTACCTCTATCAATGGCGACAAGAATCCGTTGATAGTTGTGGATGACCAGATTTTCGACGCACCCGATTTCGATGCAGAGAACGCTACCGACGAGGACTATGCCTCCCTTCTGTCGGTCAATGTGGAGGACATAGCCAGCATAACCGTGCTCAAGGATGCCGCCTCAACGGCCATCTGGGGTTCGCGCGGCGCTAACGGTGTGATCGAAATCAAGACCAAGCGCGGTGCACGCGGCAAGACCCAGGTGTCATTTGCCTACAAATTCTCCGGAAGCTGGCAGCCCAAGGGCTACAACCTGCTCAGCGGTGACGACTACACCATGCTTCTCAAGGAGGAGCTGTATAACCCGAAGCAGGCTTCAAACGCCACTACGAACATCAACGAGATAAACTACGTCAAGGGATGGGCCGACTATGAGAACTGGAACAACAACACCGACTGGGTGGATGCCGTTACGCAGTTCGGCCAGAGCCACGACTACAGCGTAAACCTGAGCGGCGGCGGTTCCAAGGCGCGCTTCCGCATATCGGCAGGCTACCTGCACCAGACCGGTACCATCATCAAGCAGAGCCTCAACCGCTTCACTACGCGTCTGGCTCTTGACTATGACGTGAGTGACCGCATACGCTTCTCGACCAACTTCGGTTTCACTTACACCAACAACAACAAGAGTTACAGCGACCTGCTGTCCGCCGCACAGAAGCTGGCGCCCAACATGAGCATATACCGTCAGGACGCCAACGGCAACGACACGAACGAATACTTCATCATGAACCCCACTTCAGGAGTGGCAAACCCCTCTTCGTCTGAATTGGCCGGCGTATATAGCCTGGGCAACCCGGTGGCCGTGGCCAACTTAGCGTGGAGCAGGGAGAACGTATATCGCGTGACCCCGGACTTCATCCTGCAGTATGAGCTGCTGGGAACGGGCGAGGGCAAGAGCCGGCTTACCTACAAAGGCGACATGTATTTCGACATTTATGCCAACAGCTCGCCTTCCTATTCTCCTGCCGAGGGCATTAGGGCTGCATGGACATCGGGCACATACAACAGAGCCTATAACCTTGAAAGCAACAGCTTGGGCTTTACGTTCAAGAACGACCTGACTTTCACACCGCATTTCAAGAACGAAGACTGGACATCCACCATGCGCTTCCGTTATGAAATATACACTTCCAAGAGCAACAAGCAGTATGAAACGGCACGCCGCGTACCTACGGGAATCGAAATACCTACCGTTGACGCCGACATGGACGACAGCAACACTTCCAGTTCCATAGGAGAAAGCCGTTCGCAGAGCTGGAGTTACGTCGGCCATGTGTCCTACAAGAGCCGCTATTCTGCAAGCCTTTCGCTGCGTGCCGACGGTAATTCCAAGTTCGGACCCAAGCACAAGTGGGCTTACTTCCCCGGCATTTCCGCCCGGTGGAACATCATTGACGAGCCGTGGATGAAGTGGTCGCACAAGGTACTGTCCATGTTGGCTGTACGTCCCAGCTGGGGTATCACAGGAAATGCGCCGAGCAGCGAGTCATTGTTCTACGAGATGTACTCCACAGGCACGAACTACGGTACAGGTTCCGGCCTCCCCACCAACTACATCGGCACGATGAAGCTCGACGACCTGAAGTGGGAGTTGACCAACAGCTACAATATCGGTTTCAACCTCGGCCTGTTCAACGACAGAATCGAGGCAGAGTTTGAATATTACTACAAGCGTACTTCCGACCTTCTTATGAAGAACGTGGGCATACCTTCCTCGACAGGCTTCTCAAGTATATCCTATGCCAATGTCGGAGAGATGACCAACGAGGGATGGGAGCTTAATGTAAGCCTGAACAATATAATAAAGAAAGGCAAGTTCTCGATGAACGCCAACTTCAACATCTCGCAAAACTACAACGAGATTGCCGAGATGGCCGACAATGTGCTTGCCAATGCCAACAGCAGCTGGTCGAACTCCAACGGACAATACCTCAACCGCGTGCAGGTGGGCAACCCGCTCGGCTCCATCTACGGCTACCGTTACAAGGGAGTCTATCAGTATTCCTATGACTATCTGACCAACTACCAGAAGACAAAAACGGCACAGGACCCCAATTTCAACTTTGAAAACTGGATCAACAACGAGTTCCTCGCCAGCGGAAAGACCGCCCCGATCGTGCGTGACGCCAACGGCAAGGTCGTTATGAAGGCCGACGGTACACCGCAGCACATGATTTTCGACTACTCGGGACGCAACTACGAGTTCAAGGGTGGTGATGCCATCTATGAAGACATCAACCATGACGGCCAGATAAACCAGCTTGACGTGGTGTATCTCGGCAACTCCCTGCCAAAGGTCAACGGAGGTTTCGGCCTGACATTCCGCTATGACAGGTTCACGCTCCGCACCAGCTTCAACTACCGCTTCGGCACAAAGGTGGTGAACTATGCCCGCATGAACCTGGAGAACATGAGTACGACCAACAACCAGACGGCTTCGGTCAACTACCGTTGGCGTAAGGACGGCGACAACACGCCCATTCCGAGAGCAATGTATGGTTCTACATCGTCTTTCAACTGGCTTGGCTCCGACCGCTATGTGGAAGATGCCGACTTTGTGCGCTTCCAGTATCTGCAACTGACTTACGACATGCCCAAGAAGTGGGCAAAGAGCATGGGGCTCAGAACGCTTAAAGTCTATATCTCGGCCAACAACCTGTATTGCTGGACCAAGTACAGCGGAAGCGACCCCGAGAAATCGGCGTCGGGATGGAGCTTCGCATCCGACAATGCGCAGACCCCGCGCTCCAAGTCGTTCACTTTGGGTCTCAATGTGGCATTCTAACGTGTAACATCTATAGAACTATCATAACATGAAAAAATATATAATGCTCATAATGTCTGGCGTGCTGATGACATCTTGCATCGACACGACGATACTTCCTGTAGATAAGACAACCGGAGAGGACTTTTGGAAGGACAAGAGCCAGGTGCAAGGCATGGTGAACGGCGCTTACAAGCAGATGGTTACCAGCAATGTTATGGAGAGGCTTGTCGTCTGGGGCGGCTTCCGCTCGGATGAGCTTGACTACAACACCGACAACGGGCTGTCATCCAATACCACACGAAACAATTTGCAGAAGATAAGCTACGGAAACCTTGAGAAGGACAACCCCTACTGTACGTGGGCAGACTTGTATAACGCAATCAACAGGTGCAATATCGTTCTTGAGCGTGCTCCCGGAACGGTCAGCATAGACCCTGCCTATACCGAGGAGACCTTCAAAACCGACAAGTCGCAGATGCTGGCGCTCCGTGCCCTGTGCTATTTCTATCTTGTCCGCACTTTCCGCGACGTGCCTTATTCGAGCGTGGCTTTCGTCAACAGTTCGCAAACGTTCGAGCTTCCGCAGACGGCTCCCGCGACTGTGCTCGAAAACTGCATAAAAGACCTTGAGGAAGCAATCCAGTCTCCGCTGTCAGCCGACAGCTATGAGGACTGGCGGCGCGTGGGTCTCATCAACCGCGACGGCATCCGGGCCATCCTCGCCGACATCTATTTGTGGCGCGCATCGGTCATGCACAATGCGGAAGACTACCAGAAATGCGTTGACTATTGCGATGAAATAATCGCTTCCAAGAAGGCTTTGGGCAACAGAACAGGCAGGTTCGGACAGACTACCCAGACGGTGGAGTCGGAATATCCGCTTGTTGGCGGTGAGGAAGCCTTCTATACAATCTTCGTCGAGGGCAATTCGCAGGAGAGTATCTTCGAGTTGCAGATGGACGGCAACAACGATGTCTCCACAAGTGTGAGGAACTATTATTTCGACTATAACGGCGGTAACCCCAAGACGGGCGGCTTCTTGCAGGCAACCAATGTCTTCAAGTCTGTCGGTGACAAGACTGGCGCGCTGTCAGCCTACACCTATGTGCAGGACAAGGACCGCCGCTACTATGAAAACCTCTATTCTTCAGTCAACGGAGACGACGGTACGTCATTCCCGGTGCGCAAGATGGTTTACAACGGTATGTCTTCAATTACTGCCCGCTCCAAAAAGCCTGATGCCTATACCGGTTTGGAACGTGCATCGGCAGGAGATTACAAGCAGAACTGGATAGTTTACCGCCTTACAGACATCATGCTGATGAAGGCCGAGGCTCTGGTTCAGCTCGCCGCCTCCGACGAAGACAGCAAGCTGACGACGGCGTTCAACCTCGTGGACGCAGTAAACAAGCGTGCTCTCTCCGACACTACGGCAACCAACCGCCTCTCCCTGTCCAGCTTCAACACAAAGGACAAGATGGAAGCACTCGTGCTTGACGAGCGCGGACGCGAGCTGTGCTTCGAGGGCAAGCGGTGGTATGACATGCTCAGATACAATTTCCGCCACATGACACCGACCGACTACACCAAGACATACTATGAGATTTACGGTAGTGCGTCAACGGGTTTCGTGTCGAACAGCTCCGAGTTCATGACATTGCTCCAGCGCCGTTATGTGGAAAACGGGGCAGCCATCTGCGCCAAGATGCAGACCGAGCCTTATCTCTATTTCCCTGTTCCCGATGCAGACATGAAAGTAAACTCCGAACTGCACCAGAATCCGGTGTATGCAACGGCAGACAAATATGAAAGGAACTAAATTCAAGGACATTAAAACTATGGGTAAGAATATATTAAAATCAATGTTCAAGGCAACCGGTGCACTCCTGATACCGGCGTGCATAACGATGTCTTCGTGTACGGCCGAACCTGACGATTCCAACCTGTACACTTTCACAGGCCAGACCATTGCCGATTTCCTTGCGGCCAACGATTCAGCGTTCAGCAGCTTCAGCTACATCCTGCAACGCTCCGGGTATGACCGTCTGTTGGGCACGTTCGGCACCTACACCTGCTTCGCCCCCAACAACAAGGCAGTGCAGGAGTATATCGACAGCCTGTATGACGACACAGAAAACCTCAAGTTCGAGCACAACGGCATGACGGAGAAGTCGCTCGAAGGACTGTCTGACAGCCTTTGCGTGGATATTGCCAAGTTCCATCTTGCCGGAACAGAATACATGACAGTCAACCTCGGCACCTCAGGGCAGTCCATCCTTTCGCTTCTGGGACGCACTATCATGACCTCAATAAACTCCGAGGGACTGGTAACGCTCAACGACGGAGCATCAATCTCCAATGACGGCAAGGACATCGAGCTGGAAAACGGTGTCGTACAGGTAATCGACCATGTGATACCACGCTCCAACAGCCTGATGACAAGCGAACTCAAGAAGTACGCAAAGTTCAGTCTGTTCAGGCAGGCCTTGGAGCTGACTGGTCTGAGCGACAGTCTGGAGGCCGAAAAGAAGAGCGTCACGCTCGACATGCCGGCCAAAACGAGCGGTTACTACCGCCCCACAGAGTGCAAACTGGGCTTCACCATCTTTGCCGAGACCGACGAGACGCTCCAAAAGAACGGGATAAACACCCTTGAGGATCTGATTGAGCACGCAAAAGATTGGTACAAGGATGCCGCTACAGGCAAACAGGCAACGTCAACGACAGGATGGTATGACTATTACCGCAACAACGGCGTGGAGATAAGTACAGGTACTGACTACACAAGCCCGTACAATACGCTCAACATGTATGTGCGCTACCACATCCTGAAGTCGGCTTTGGCCAAGAATGTGCTCGCTTTGGACTTCAACACCTGCTACAAGTACGGCTACAACGGCGACACCTATGACTATTATGAGACCATGTTGCCCAAGACACTGATCAAGATATGGAAGGTAAAGGCCGACGGTAAGATATACATCAACCGCTACAAGCGCAACAATACCCTTACCGACGGTCTTGAAACCATGGGTTCGTCCGGCATGCACGAGCTTGTCTATGGTGGCGCGGAGATTGTCACCGACTCTGTAGCCCAGGCATTGAACGGATATATCTACCCCATCCGCGACGTCCTGCTCTACAACAGCCAGGTGCCCCAAGGCGTACTTAACGAGCGTATGCGCTTCGACGCCCTTTCGCTATTGCCCGAGTTGATGAACAACGGTTATCGCGGCATGACGGGAAACGAGCTTACTGCCCTGGCCGGAGAGAGCGTCAGCCGTCTGCGTTTCCCCGTTAATTTCTTCGACAATGTGAAGGTCTATAACGGCAACCTGACCAAGATAGACATGAATGTCATTCAGGCGGACGGCACAGGCAACCAGTTCCTGCTTTACAAGGGTGACAGTTTCCAGGGCATGGGGTCTTATGACCTTGCCATAAAGCTGCCGCCGGTGCCCGACGGTGAGTATGAACTCCGCATCGACGTGACCACATTCGGCACGTCAAAGGGCAGTATGCTCCAGTACTACCTCGGCACAAGCAACGATGTCTCCAAGATGGAGGCCGTGGACATACCTGTGGATATGCGTATGACCAGCTACGGCCCGAAGACATCGAACGCCAGTATCGACTCGCGTCTGGCAGCAATAGGTTGCTACAGCCTCTTGGCCGACGACGATATAGGCCATGAAGCATACGCCGACAAGGGACTTTCGTCCGACAAGGAGATGAGACTGCACGGCTATATGCGCGGCCCGCTGTCCGTGACAAAGCACAATGACGACTTCAACTCGCGCTATGCCGCCTACCAGTTGCGCCGCATCCTTGTCAAGAGGAAGTTCACGCAGGGCGACTACTGGGTAAGACTCAAGACCGTACTCCCCGAAGTGACCGAGGGCAAGTACCAGCTTGACTTCATCGAGATTGTCCCTGTCAGCGTTTACAACAACAACCAGTATCTGGAGGACATGTATTAATAATGTGTTTCTTTAACATAATGTATATATAACATGAAGCGCAAAAATCATTATATATTCGGAATGGTTGCGGTGGCCGCCACATTGTCCGCCGCATCATGCACCGATTTTGACGACTACAACACGGCCTACACCAAAGTGTCGGCGGAGAGCACCCGCACGTTGTGGGAGAATATTCTGGGCAGAGAGGACTTGAGCCAGTTCGCAGAGGTGGCTGTAAAGGCCGGATTCGACAAGGAGCTGGGTGCATCGCGCACCTATACAGTGTGGGCACCCGTCAACGGCTCGTTCGACTACGACAAGTACATCAACCGGATGGACAGCGATTCGGTGCGCTACAAGTTCATCGAGAACCATATAGCCAACTACAACTACGCCATGACGGGCGAAGTGCACAACGAACGCGTCCACACTCTCAACGAGAAGTCTTATCTTCTGGCTACAGGTGAAGACGGCAGCAGCACCTTTGACGGCATAGCCATGCAGGGCAAGGGCACTCCCAGTATCAACGGAACGCTGCACACCATCAACGGCGAGGCCGTTTTCTACCCCAACATCTACGAGTCGGTCTTCGAGACAGCAGGGTCTGACTCCATAGTGAATTACTTCAACAAGTACAAGTCGGAATATCTCGACACCAAGAACAGTATCGAAGGCCCGATAGTTGACGGCAAGCAGACCTATATCGACTCGGTGATGGTCAGCGACAACAGGATTTTCCGTTCCTTCAAAGCCTATCTGGCGCGGGAAGACAGCAGCTACACCATGCTGCTGCCCACCGACGAGGCGTTCCTCTCGGCCTACAACAAGATAAAGCCATGCTTTGTCTATCCTGCAACGATGAGCTATTATGAAGTGTCGTCCGCTTTCCAGGGTGAAAATCCAACGGTTCAGAGCCTGAAGGTGGAGACTTCCACAATGACGGCCGCCTATCTGCAGGACTCCATCGTCAAGAAGAACCTCATATCGCCTCTTTTCTTCAACAACAACAGGCGCGAGAACTATTGGCTCGTGGGCAAACCGACAGGCTGGACACCCGACTCGCTCGTCTCAACCAGCGGCGACTATATGAGCAACGGCCGCGAAATTGCAGAAGAAGCGATGCACAGCGCTCCCGTAGCTGTCAGGAGCAACGGTTATGTGCGCACGGTTGACACACTGGCATACAAGTCTTGGGAGATATGGAACCGCCCCATCACCGTACCTATCAACAACAGTACCTATCGTCCATACGCCAATACTACTGCGGCAGTCGTCTCTACAGTGTCGCTGACAGAGGACGAGATAGATCCGACAAGGCTTGATTCCACGCTTCTGACCCCCTACGGCGAAGTGTATAAGCCGCTGTCTTACCTCAACTTTGCAGCCAATGGCGACCGCCGTGCACCGGATGCATATTTCTACATCCCGAATGTACGCTCCACAAAGTACAATCTCTACATTGAATTCATACCGGCACGCTACAAACTCGGCTCCGCGTCAACCGAAAAGCTCTACAAGTTTAACGTGACGGTCAAGTATGCAGCCAAGGACGGAAGCGTTTCCAACTCGACAAAGAAGGAGTTCAAGAATGTGGAGACCACCGATTCCAACAAGATACAGCAGATTCTTGTCGGAGCGATAGAGTTCCCGGCTTCCTATTACGGCCTGAGCTGCTATCCGTACATTTATGTGAAGAGCGCGCGAAGCACCATTTCCACAAAGGACTACGACAAATACGACAACAACCTGCGTATTTCCCGTATCTTCCTGCGCCCAGTAGAATATGACAACTACCTTTCAGAACAGAACCAAGATGATGAAAAGCAAGATTAAAGATATACAGAGGATGTTTCTAAGAAACGCCTTGTGTGTGGCCTTCGTAGGTTTGGCTGTGCCAGCCATAGCCCAGGACGACTTGTTGGACGACGAAGAGCAGGCAGCAAAGCCCCGGCGGCAAGTGGTTCATAAGGAGAAATATCCGCTTATGACCATCTCCGGCAAGGTCTTTGACGAGGCTGACAAGAAGCCGTTGGGCGGTGTGCAGCTGAAAGCATTGGGCAACGCCCGATATACTGCCATGACTGAAGACGACGGAAGTTTCAAAATCAAAGTGCCGAAGTTCACCACTTCGCTCTATGTCTATGCTCCGGAGTACTCAGCCCAGCAGGTGGCAGTCTCCGCCGACACCACCCGTCAGGTGCTTGTCTATATGATAACCGACAAGTTCCGCCCGATGTATGGCGAAGGAACGTCGATAACGGCAAAGCGCAGCTTCGTTTCGTCATCCCCGCAGAACTCCACGATAGACCAGGAGATACAGGAAATGCTGTCTGCCGACGTGCGTTCCGTCCAGCGCTCCGCTGCTCCGGGCATCGGCAACAACTCGTTCATACGCGGCATCAACTCGATAAACGCCAACTCACAGCCGCTGATAATCATCGACGGCGTGGAGATAGATCAGCAACTGGCACGCGAATCGCTCCATTCCGGGCAGTTCAACAATATGCTTAACGCCGTCATGCCGTCAGACATCGACAAGGTGACGGTGCTCAAGAACGGCACAGCCCTTTACGGAGCGCGCGGCGGCAACGGCGTGATCCTCATCGACACCAAGCGCGGGCACAGTATGGCCACGCGCATCGATGCCAATATCTCTGTCGGATTGAGCCTTATTCCCCGTCTTCCCACAATGATGGACGCCACGCAATACCGCAATTATGTGACGGAGTTGATGGGTACCATGTCGGATCTCAAGGGTTCCGCGCAGAGTTTCAAGTTCCTTAACGACGATCCCACCTACTATTATTACCACACATACCACAACAACACCGACTGGACGGACGAGACTTACCGCACAGGGCTTACCCAGAACTACAGCATCAACGTGCAGGGAGGTGACAATGTGGGCATGTATAACCTGTCAGTGGGCTATGTTGACGGCAAGAGTACTGCCGAGGGCAACGACTACGAGCGCATGAACGTTCGTTTCAACACCGACATCAGCATATTGAGGTGGCTTGACACCAAGTTCAACCTCAACATCTCGCGCACGACAAACTCCGTGTTCGACGACGGCACTCCTGCCGACTTCACCACAGGCACGCCCACTTCGCCCACGTTCCTGTCGCTGATAAAGTCGCCGCTGGTCAATCCGCGCCAGTACAACCACTACATCGGCGGTTTCTCAAGCCTCTTGAGCGACTACGACGACCTGTTCTCAGACATCGGCACCAACCTGTCGCTGGCCAATCCCGTGGCCATTCTTAGCTCGGCAGAGGGAGTAAACAAGAACTACGCCGAGACCACCTACTTTCAGGCTTTGATTGAGCCGCGCGCAAGGATAAACCGCGACCTGACACTGTCCTCTCTCTTCAGCTATTCGCTTGACAGAATAGCGCAACGCTACACCCGCCCGAGTACAGGTGTGCCCGGTTTCAAGGTGGCAGGCATGGGTACTGTCTATAACAAGTTCGCCACCATGTCGGTAAACGAGAACAACATTGTCAGCAACACCCATCTTGACTATTCCCATCTGTTCGGCGCACATTCGCTGGCTGCCTATGCGGGCTTCCGTTACAACTACTTCTCTTACAAGAACGACCGCCTGTCAACACAGTACAGCTCGCGCCAGAGCGACAAGAACCCGCAGATTTCCGCCAATGCGTCGAACTTCAACGAGATAACCGGCGACAACGATGTGTGGAAGCAGATGCAGTGGTACGGCAACGTTGACTACAACTACAAGAACCGCTACTTCGTGACGCTCTCGCTGTTGGGTGAGGCCAACAGCCGTTTCGGTGAGAACTGTGACGGACTGAGTATGTTCGGCGTGAAGTGGGCTTTGTTCCCCGGAGCGCACATCGGTTGGGTTGCCACCAACGAGGAATGGTTCCCGAAGAACGTCGGTATAGACTATCTGCGCCTGAACGCAGGTTTCGATGTCAGCGGAAACGACGACATCAACAATACTGCCGCCCGCACCATCTATACCGTTGTCAAGTACCTCAACACCTCCAACGGCTTGCAGCTCACCAATATCGGAAACGACAAGATACAGTGGGAGACCACAAAGAAGTTCAACATCGGCTTCGAGGGCAACCTCCTGCACAACAGGTTGGGCGTTTCGTTCGACTACTACGTCCACAAGACGAGCAATCTGCTCACTCTGCAGCACTATGAGAACCCCATCGCCGGCATAAACACCTATTGGACAAACGGCGGAGAACTCCAGAACACCGGTTTCGAGGCGGCTGTGTCCGCCAAGCCTGTCGTTTCCAAGAGCTTCAACATCGAGTTGGGAGCATCGGTAGGCCACTACAAGAACGAAGTAAAGGCACTGCCCGACGGCAACTACACCTCTTCCGTCTATGGAACAGACAATATCCTCACGTCTGTGGGCAACCCCGTGGCTCTGTTCTACGGCTACAAGACGGCAGGAGTGTTCTCCTCCGACGCAGAGGCCAAGGCTGCTGCCAAGGTTGTTGCGGCTGACGGAACCGAGAGCACTACCTATCTCTACATGAAAGACGATGCCGGACTCCGCCACGAGTTCAAGGCCGGCGACGTACACTTCGTGGATCTTGACGGCAACGGCTGCATCGACGAGTCTGACCGCACCGTCATAGGCGACCCCAACCCCGACATCTATGGTAATATCTTCGCCAATATCAACTGGAAAGACTTTACTTTGAGCATGAATTTCAACTACAGCCTCGGCAACGACGTGTATAACTACCAGCGCATGGTGCTCAATTCCGGCAGCAACTTCTACAACCAGCAGGTGGCAATGACCAACCACTGGCGCTACGAAGGTCAGGATACCGACATGCCGCGCCTCAACTACGGCGACCCGATGAGCAACAACCGCTTCAGCGACCGCTGGATTGAGGACGGCAGCTACCTGCGTCTCAAGACCCTTCGCCTCACTTACCGCGTGCCGGTCAACTCCGCCTGGCTGCAAGGCCTGTCCGTATGGGCTGAAGCAGTAAACCTGTTCACACTCACCAAGTATCTTGGCAGCGACCCGGAGTTCAGTATAGGCACCAGTGCCCTCTATCAGGGCATCGACTGCGGCAATCTGGCACAAGGCCGTGCGTTCACTTTCGGAGTTAAGATTAACCTATAAAAACCAAGGAGCACAACGTATATGAAAAAGATTATATTGTTTTTTGTCGGTGTTACGGTTCTGTTCGCTTCCTCGTGCAGCGATATGCTCAATGTAGATAGCGACAGATACATCGCCAATCCCGATATGAACAAGAAGACCGACTCCTTGTTCTATGCGTGGGGCATCATGCAGGCCATGCAGCAGGCCGCCGACATGTATGTGTTGCAGAATGAAATGCGCGGCGACCTTGTCACTGCCACTTCCAACGCCAACACCGACCTGAAGGCACTGGCCGACTTCTCGGCCACAACCGCCAACCGGTATGACAGTGCCTATGTCTATTACAAGGTAATAAACAACTGCAACTACTATCTGGCTCACCGCGACACCACGCTGATGAACGGTAGTATCAACGTGACCACACAGGAGTATGCCGCCGTCATGGCGTTCCGCGCCTGGGCCTACCTCCAGTTGGTGCGCCAGTACGGCAAGGTGCCGTTCTTTACCGAACCGCTCGCCAACATAAGTCAGGTTGACAACAACAGCTACCCCATGTATGGCATATCGGAAATCACCGATGCGCTGGCGCCGTCGCTTGAGAAATACTCCGGTCAGGCCGTTCCGTCGTATGGAAGCATCAGCATGGGCAACGGAACCACTGTCAACACGAAGATCTGCTATATCCCTGTCGATGTGATACTCGGCGAGCTTTACCTCGAAAAGGGCGGTTCGCGCGAAACATACCTCAAGGCTGCCAAGTCGTTCTACAACTATTTGTACCAGACGCAGAGTCCCATGACGCAGTATCGTGCCTCTTTCGACTATAGCAATCTGGACATGTCTATCGTGCCGTCAAACTTTGGCGGCGGTTCAAGGAACGCCACGTCATGGAACACGAGCTTTAGGGAGGCGATAGTCACCGCCATTCCGATGGCAGTGAGCCAGCAGAAGGGCAAGACCTCCAACCTTCCCGAACTGTTCGGCTACGACTACTATTCCATCGATGCGAGTGGCTCCGGCAAATACATCGAGGACGGCATACAGCTCCTGCCTTCGAGCGCCTACAACACCCTCGCCGACAGCTCCTACTATTACTATGTGAAGTATCCGTCCGACGGACTTGACACCGACCGCTTCCGCTTCAAGGCCGGCGATATGCGCCGTTGGAGCCGTCTTAACACGGTGCGCGCGTCGCTGGGCGACTCGACTATGATGCGCCTGAAGCTCTATACCGGAACATATACGCAGAACAATGTCTATATAGACCTGTACCGTTTGAGCGGCATCTGGCTCAATCTTGCCGAGGCGTTCAACCGCGCGGGCTATCCCGATGCCGCTTTCGCAATCCTGAAGGACGGCATTACGGAAGAACTGATAAACGTTGCCAACGGCTATATCACCGAAGAGACGAAGCAACTGCTTACCACCGAGATACCGTTCCTGTCGGAAAGCGGCAAATTAGTCTTCACCAAGAGTTCCGGCATCCACGGTTTTGGCTGTAGCGACGACAAGGGCATAGAGGGAATATACTCCATGTACCAGATGTCCGGTATTGTCGGCGAGAAGATGGACGAACTTCAGACCATGTTCGGCGACTACTGGCAGCCAACCGGTACCAAGACCGACACCATCAATGCCGTTGAGGATCTGCTTTGCGACGAATACGCCATGGAAATGGCCTTTGAAGGGCGCCGTTTCTTCGACTTGAACCGCATGGCGCGCCATAAGGCCGAGAACGAAGGCTATCCTTCCGACTTCGGCGGGCAGTGGTTTGCCAAGAAACTCAGTGCCAACAAGCCGGTAAAGGACCTCACCATAGAGGCCAACCGTTATCTTCCGTTCAAGTAAACAGGAGTGAAAATGCCCGAAGGGGCATCATTACAATAGGCCGCATACCGTTCCTTCGCGAACGGTGTGCGGCTTTTTCATGTACCGGCCCCAGGGGCTACGCTTGCCACCCCGTCTGTTTACGCTTCGCACCCCGCCTGTTTACGCTTCGCAACCCGCCTGTTTGAGCCTCGTAAATGCCGTGTTTACGGGGCGTAAATGGCCGGTTTTTGTACCGCAACCCTTAGGGTTGTGACTGCGGGTGCGGCGTCAGCCGTATAAAATCCGCAGGGTTGTTGTGCTGAACGGTCAGGGTTGTCGTGCTGGACGGTCAGGGTTGTTGCGATGGGCGGTCAGGGTTGTTGTCCCGAGCATCCATGCTGTTGCGCTGAACGGTCACGGCTGTTGCCCGGACTGTCCGGACTGTTGCGCCAAGCCCTCCTGCCTGTGCTGAAAGCAGCCCCGTTAAAGTAGCGCAAATAGTTGGCGGACAGAGAAAAATGAGTTAACTTTGCATCCAACCTAAAATAAGAAAAAGAAACAACAGATTAGTTATGGAGCAAGTATTCGGCTATATCATCAGTCTGGGTGCCAGCGTGATGATGCCAATCATCTTTACTGTTATCGGCCTGTGCATAGGTATGAAGTTCGGAAAAGCCCTGAAGTCCGGCCTGTTCGTCGGTGTGGGATTTGTGGGGCTCGGAGTTGTCACCGCTTTGTTGACCACCAATTTCAACGAACCGCTGAAAGGCATTTCCGACCTGTATCATTTGCAGCTGAACGTGTTTGACATGGGTTGGCCGGCTGCCGCTGCCGTGGCCTACAACACTGCCGTAGGCGCACTGATAATACCTATTTGTCTGGGCATCAACTTCCTCATGCTTATCACCAAGACCACCCGCACGGTCAACATCGACCTGTGGAACTATTGGCACTTTGCCTTTATCGGTGCCGTGGCCTACTTCGTGATGGGCGAAAGTCTACTGTGGGGCTATTTTGCCGCCATAGTCTGCTACATCATAACGCTCGTTTGCGCCGACATGACCGCCGAGAAGTTTCAGAAATACTACGACCTTGACGGCATTTCTATTCCCCAGCCGTTCTGCCAGAGCTTCATGCCGATAGCTATCGTGCTGAACAAGTTGCTCGACATGATACCAGGCTTCTCCAAACTGGACATTGATGCAGAGGGACTGAAGCGCAAGTTTGGTGTGCTCGGCGAGCCACTGGTGCTCGGAGTGATAGTTGGTGCACTTATCGGCTGGGCTGCGCAGTTGGATATAAAGAAAATACTGTTTCTCGGTGTGACCATGGGTGCCGTGATGGAACTGATACCGCGCATAACATCGTTGTTCATCGACGGATTGAAGCCCATTTCAGAGAAGACGCAGGAACTCGTAAAGACCAAGTTCAACGGCAAGAAGGTGCATATAGGCATGAGTCCGGCTCTGGTGATAGGTCATCCCACCACGTTGGTGGCCTCTGTCATCCTCATCCCCGTCATTCTTGCCATTGCAGTGTTCCTGCCCGGCAACCAGTTCCTGCCTCTGGCATCGCTGGCTGGAATGTTCTATCTGTTCCCCATGGTGTTGCCATTCACCAAAGGCAACGTTGTGAAGACGCTGATTGTCGGTCTGCTGGCCTTGGTCATCGGTCTGTACTTCGTTACCGATATGTCGCCCGACTTCACATTGGCTGCCAACAGTGTCTATGAGGCCACGAAAGACCCGACGGCACACATTCCCGAAGGTTTTGCCGGCGGTGCGCTCGACTTCGCGTCGTCACTCTTCGGCTGGCTCATATACCGTGGAGTCAAGCTACAGTATGTAGGCATGGCTCTGCTGACCATTGTCACAGTGGCACTCATGGTTGTGAACAACCGCCGCATCGTGCGTGAAGACCGCGAGGCCAAGAAGACGGCATAACCATGGGCTGACCCATAAATATATACAGATAATTTGGAATACCTACTTACAGACAAGGAAACAACAACAAATAAAGACTAAGACAATGAACAAACTCTTTTTATCAGCCGTTCTCCTGGCTTCAGCCATGAGTGCCGGCGCACAGACCGACTACAACGTACAGACAGCGTGTAGTCCTCTGGACGTGAAGACCTACGACACACAGCGTCTGCGCGATGCTTTCGTAATGGAAAAGGTGATGGAAGCCGACAAAATCCACTTCACATATTCCATGTATGACCGTGTGGTCTATGGCGGTGCCATGCCTGTAGGCTCGGTTCTTAAGCTCGAAACGATAGACCCGCTGAAGGCTCCCTACTTCTGCTTCAACCGCGAACTTGGAATAATCAATACCAGCAAGGGTACAGGCATAGTCACAGTTGACGGAAAGAAGTATGAACTGGAGTTTAAGGATGCTCTCTATGTGGGACGCGGTTCAAAGGAAATAACCTTCGCCAGCAAGGACGCTTCCAATCCTGCCAAGTTCTACCTCAACTCCACCACAGCCCACAAGGAATATCCCACGCAGATGATTGTCTGCAACGATGCCGCAAGGGCAAAGAAACTCAAGTGTCTCAACTCAAACAGCTTCCACGCCGGCAAGATGGAGGAAAGCAACGACCGCGTGATAAACCAGTTGATTGTCAATAACGTGCTTTCTGAGAAAAATGGCGGTAAGGGCGGTCCTTGCCAGTTGCAGATGGGCTTGACCGAACTGGCTCCCGGCTCGGTGTGGAACACTATGCCGGCTCACACGCATGGCCGTCGTGTAGAGGCTTACTACTACTTCAACCTGCCTGAGGGCAACGCCATTTCCCACTTCATGGGCGAGCCGCAGGAGACACGCGTCATCTGGCTGCACAACGAACAGGCTGTCATGTCGCCTGAATGGAGCGTCCACTGTGCTGCGGCCACAAGCAACTATATGTTTGTGTGGGGCATGGGCGGTGAAAACCTTGACTATGGCGACATGGACAAGATCAAATACTTGGAAATGAAGTAAACCGCACACCGGACAATGAAACGAATATTCTTTTTTGCTGCCGTCTTGGCTGCCGGACTGTCGGCCTCGGCGCAGACGGCACGCACGTTCACTGTAAACATCACGCCCGACGGCAAGGCCAATATGCAGGTGTTCCTGCCTGAAAATCCCTCGGGACGTGCCATCGTGGACTGCCCCGGCGGCGGCTATACCCACCTCTCCATGCAGAACGAGGGTACTGACTGGGCAAAATACTTCAATCAAAAGGGCATAGCTTTTTGCGTTCTGACCTACAGAATGCCAAAGGGCGACCGCACATTGCCCATGAGCGACGCACAAAACGCCATACGCATGGTGCGCGACAGTGCTTCCGCATGGCAGGTCAACCCCTACGACGTGGGCATCATGGGCTTTTCTGCCGGCGGACATCTTGCCTCCACCACGGCAACCCACTCCCCGATAGAGGCACGCCCCAACTTCCAGATACTGTTCTACCCGGTCATATCCATGAACGAGCGTGTTACGCACAAAGGATCGGTGGTAGGCTTCCTTGGCGACAGCCGTTCCGACGAGACTCTGGTAAAGGAGTTCTCCAACGACAAGCAGGTGCGCAAGCACGAGACCCCACCTGCCATTCTTCTCATGGCAGCTGACGACAAGGCTGTGCCGCCACTTACCAACGGACTGCCTTACTACAACGCCTTGTGCCGTGCCGGCATCCCGGCTGCACTGCACATCTATCCAGCAGGTGGCCACGGCTTCGGTTTCAAGAACACGTTTGCGTGCCACGACCTGATGCTCAACGAACTTGGTACGTGGCTTGACCAACTCCCTGCACCGGCTGCCACGGCAAAACGTGTGGCTTGCATAGGCAACAGCATAACCGACGGCTATGGTATCGAGATGGTCGACGTGAAAGGCTATCCCGCACAGCTTCAGAAAGTGCTCGGCTCGGAGTATTACGTGCGCAACTTCGGAGTGAGCGCACGCACTCTTCTGACCAACGGTGACCGTCCTTATGTCAAGGAACAGGCGTGGACAGAAGCACAGGCGTTCAATCCCGACATTGTGGTGATAAAACTTGGTACCAACGACAGCAAGCCCCAGAACTGGGACTCGCACGGAAAGGAATTTGCCGGCGACCTCCAGCAGATGATAAACACGCTGAAAGCACTGCCTTCAAAGCCGCGCATCATACTCTGTACGCCCATAAAGGCCGCAAGTCCAAAGACTGTAAATCCCCAGACCATACTTGACTCTACAATAGTGGCAGGTGTGATACCGGCAATACGCAAGGTGGCCAAGAAAAACAAGCTGGAGGTGCTCGACCTTAGGCCGGTTGTCGAACCTGAAACCGATGCCATGCAGCGCGACGGCATACACCCCACGGCAAAGGGGGCGGCTAATATCGCCAAAGCCGTGGCTGCTTTCATTACTGAAACGCCAAAGAAGAAGTAGGGTAGAGCTGCTTTAGAAAAGCACAGTCAGGCTTTATACGCCACAAACCATAAGGAGGGAATGTTGAACGGTCAACATTCCCTCTTGTATTTACTGGGCACAACGCCGTATTTCTGCTTGAAACACTTGTTGAAATACGAAGCGTCCTGTATGCCAACCTTATAACTAACCTCCGAAACTGTCAGCTCTCCATCGGCCAACAGGTCGGCGGCCACTCTCATGCGCTCGTTTTGCAGGTATTTGTTTGGCGACATACCCGTCATGTCTTTCATCTTCTTGAAAAATGTGGTGCGCCCCATGCCCATCATCGCAGCAAGTTGGTCTACTGTAAAGTCCGCATCGCTCAAGTGTTGCGCCATGATGTGCAGCACCTTTTCGCGGAACAGTTTGTCGGCTTGAGTGGTTATCAGCCGGGTGTCAGCCGTGTTGGCGGTGGTGGGGCAGGGGACTTCGTTTCCCGTGTCCTGACGGGCGGATTGTTCCGCCTTGATGCTCTGCGACTGTTTTATGAGCTGTAGCGAACGTGCGAGCAGTAGTTTGAAGTTGCAGGGCTTCACCATATAGTCGTCAGCCCCGGCGTTGTATGATCGCACCTGATGGTTCTCATCGTCCAAGGCGGTGAGCATTATCACGGGAGTGTGGCTTGTGAGCGCATCACCCTTCAGTTGCTTTACCACATCATAGCCGTTCATGCCCGGCAGCATCACGTCGCAGATTACCAAGGCCGGCTTTTTCTCGCGTACACCGGCCAGTCCTGACTCGCCCGTGGTGTAGCTTTCCACATGGAAATAGGTGGCCAGTTCACCGCAAATCTGCATTGCCATGTCCGGATCGTCCTCTATGACGGCTACGGTCACATCGTTCAGAGCTTCCGGAAGCATCTCCCTTATTGGCAACTCGCTGCCTTTGCGCTCCTTTTCGTCCACTGTGGTGTCAATGGCTGTGGTCTTCTTGTATTCGTCCTTGGTGTATGCGTTGGCCGTAGCGGGCAGAGTTAGGGTGAATACTGCCCCGCTGGTGTCGCCGTCACCCTGTCTGTAGGTGAGCGAACCGTGGTGGAGTTCGGCCATACGGTGGGCTGTGTACAGTCCGATGCCCATTCCGCCTTGTGAAACGTTGCCGTGCATGAACGGCTGGAACAGGCTTTTCATCTGCTCCTTGCCTATTCCCGGTCCGTTGTCGGCTACGGTCAGCACTATACTGTCGCTGCTCTTCGTTAATGAAACGGATATTCTGCCGCGTTCGGGAGTGTATTTCACGGCATTGCTGATGAGGTTATACACCATCGATTCTACCATGGAACGGTCGAAAGGCATCTCGTAGTGCCTCTCAAACGGTGTGAACGTGATGCTTATGCTCTTTGTCTTCGCTATGTTCCACAGATCTTGGTATATGTCGCGCACGAAGTTGACTATGTCTCCTTGCTCCACTTTTATCTTCATGTTGTCGGTTGTCACCTTGCGGAACTCCATCAGCTGGTTGACAAGCCGCAACAGACGGTGCGTACCGCGTCCCACTGTCTGTAGGGCAGCACGTGACGGGTCGCCGTTGCCGGCCATCAGCTTGTCCACAGCACCCTGTATTATGGCCAGAGGCGTGCGGAACTCGTGCGTAATGCTGGTGAAGAAGCTCAGGCGGAATTCGGTCAACTCCTTGTTTATGCGCATCTGCTGGTGCAGTCTCAGCTTTTCGCGGGCGTTGGAGTACAGGTAGAGTCCTGCGGCAGCGGCGATGGCCAGATAGACGAGCCACGCCCACAGTGTGTTGTACCACGGTTGGCGTATGGTGATGGCCAGAGTGGTCTCTTTGCTCCAGCGGTTGTCGCTCAGGGAACGCAGGTGAAACACGTAGCTTCCGGGGCTTAGGTTGCCGTATTCCACATGGTTCATGCTCGTCAGTGGCCTCCATGTGCGGTCGGCGCCCTCAAGGTAGAACTGGTAGAGTGACGACTTCGTGTTGCCGTATTCAAAGTTTGAGAACGACAGCGATACCGAGTTCTCGTTGTGGCTCAGCGTTATGCTGCCTGTGTTGCCTGGTGCAAAGCCTGCCGGATTGCTCTCCGGCGTGGTGGAACCGTTGACGCTGATGTCGGTGATGAGCACGTTTATGGGACGGTTGGATGCATGGCTTGACAACTGCTGTGGCGTTATTACGGCAATGCCGGCCTGTGTGCCGAAGAGCAATCTGCCGTCGGCTATGCGCAAGACGGCATTTTCAGAGTAGGTGTTGCGACCAAACGAGTTGCCGAACAAGTAGGTTTTTACTTTTAAGTCCTTGCCGTAGACTACCGAAAGCCCGTTTTCCGTGGCCACCCAGATGTTGTTGTAGCGGTCTTCCACCATGCTGTTCACCGTGTTGTTGGCCATTCCTTGCTCCTTGGTCAGCGACTTGCAGGTAAAATGCTGTAGATTTGCATCGAAAGTACAGCGCACCACGCCGCTACCCTTGCCTCCTGCCCACAGGGAACCGTCGTTTGCCGGCAATACACAACGTACTTCGCTGTATGGAAATGCGCTGTTTGAGGGGTTGAAGCACTTGAAGTCGGCATTGGTTATTCTCTGTTTGCGGGTGTCGGCCACATACAGGCCGTTGTTGGTGGCCACCCACAGACGAGCATGGCGGTCTATGGCCAGTTTATGTTGTCGGCTCTCGTTGTAGTTGCGGTTGAGAAGAGTATGGAATGTCAAGCCGCCGTCAGCTTTGTCATCGGCCATAATCAAGCCCTCTTCCGTTGTGGATATCCAAACCCGACCTTGGGAGTCTTCAACCATGGAGTTGAGCATACGACTCGGCAATCCCTTGCCTCCACTGCCCTTGTAGTAGTGCTCGCCGTCCACGTAGAGACCGTCGTTGCGCGTGGCCATCCACACTCGTCCATATCTGTCTGTAAGCGTTGAAAAGACGCACGACTTCGTTCTGTCTGTCTCTTGCACCTGTCCGGAGGCCGTGTCCATGCGGTACAGACGGTTGTCTCTTGTGGAGAACACAACATCATTGTCCTTGCCTTTGGCCACCATGCCTACATAGTTTGCCCAGTCGCCGTTGTGGTCGGGCATGGGTTGTATGAACGAAGCTATGGGCTGCGGAGTGACAGTAATGCGCGCCACACCCGCATTCTCTTGTGCCACCCACACCGTTCCGTCGTTTCCCACCGTTATGTCCTTGAGCACATCGGTGTCTATTATCGGTTGCGGGTCATTGGCGGTAAAGTGGCGCAATTTGCCATTGGGGTAGTCATAGACAAACAGGCCGTTGCCGTAGGTGGCTATGTAGAACAGTCCGTCGTTTCCGCGTGCCACACTGTACAGCCGCCGCCTTTCCGCGGTGAAAAGCGCACTGTCGATTAGCCGGAGCTTCCTTACCTCCCCTTTCGGGGAGAATATCCACAGGTCTCCGATGGCATTTGATTCGAAGAAGAAGCCGTCTATTGACTCCAGAAGCAGACCGTTGTGCAGCTGCAATCCTTCTGGTTTCAAGCACAGTCCGCTCTTCAGGTCTACAGAAAAGGTTTCCGGGCCGAACAGCATCCACTTGTCTTGCCACACAAACGAACTTCTTATGGTGTGTGACAGACCGAGGCTTGCCGGAATCTTGATGGTTCTTGCCAGTTTGCCCGTCGGCGCATACACCTCAACAGTGTTTCTGCCGGTCAGTACAACCGCATTGCCGTTGTAGGAGCATCCCTCTATGTAGCGCACACCCTTGACAACGGTTCTTATGCGCCCATCCTTGTAGGCTATGGCCAGTCCCTTGTCGGTCAGTATCCACACGTTTTGCTTTCCGTCCTCCACTATACGTGGTATGTGGTTGCTCGGCAGCTTGCCGTTCTCGGCCGTATAGTCGTTGCAGGTGAAATTCCCTTCGGAGTGTTCCACCCGTCTCATGCCGTTGCTTGTGTCATACAGCCACATGTTGTTGCCCGATCGCAACATTCTGCGATAGGCTTTGCCCTCGTCGTCATGTCCGGTGTAGTCCACGAAGCGTCCCGTCTTCATGTCGTAGCAGGCGAAGTTGAATGTAGCCGTGTGTATCCAGAGCAAACTGTTGGCGCGGTCTTCATAGAGGTTGCCTACGTTTGCCTCAATCTTCTTGGACTTCTTGTCGCTGAGAGAGTAGAAGTTAACGAATGAATATCCGTCATACCGGCACAGTCCGTAGGCCGCTCCCATCCACACGAATCCGTATTTGTCCTGAATGATGTCGTAGACGGTGTTGCTTGACAGACCGTCAGCCGACGAGAGATGTTTGCCTATGAGAGCCATGCGGTCGATATCGGTGGCCGAAATGGCAAGAACAGACATTATGTATATGGCGGTTAGCAGTATTGTCCTTTTCATATTTGCTTCGGAACAGATTGGTTTTTCAGAGTCAATGCGCACGGGCGGCAACGGCGACAGTCTCTGCTTTCCGGCTCAAGGCATTGACAGATGCAAAGATACAGAAAAATTGTCGTATACGTATTTCCCCTTTGCGCTTTCTTGACGGTGCGCTTACAGCAAGCAAGCCGCCCGTTTGCGGTTGGCAAACGGGCGGCTCGGATTGTAAAGTCTGGTTGTCTTGGATATGTTGGCGCAGTCTATTTGAGGAAATCCACCACCGACTTGTCGGGACCAAGGTAGAAGCCTGTCTCAGGCGGTTGGTTGTAGCCCACGTTTTCCGTGGCCACACTCAGACGATAGGGGATGTCCTCCATGAGACAGTTGATGCGGTAGTCGGTCGGAACTGTGCTTACGTACAGGCGCAACTCCGAACTGTCGTCTGTGCGCACGAGCACTTCCTCGCGCCAGTCGCCCAAGATGTCGGCACTGAGACAGGGATTTGACTTCGTTCCATTGTTGAACCGGCAACCGTCAAAGCGGAATATAGTGTTTGTCGTGCCGGTCTTCCAGTCGTATTTTGACACGCTTTCGTGGTCAAGAAGCTCGCGCAACAGGTCGCCGTCCCACCAGATGCCAAAGTTGGTAGGCACTCTTCTGCCGCCAAGGTATAGGGCGGTGTCGTCTTCTCCAACGGCATCGTCTCCTTTGGCGGATGCCTTGGTCTGGACTTTGGGTTTCACCTCGTTGCCGTGAATGTCACGTATGCCGTGGCTGTCGGAACTCCACATCTCCACACCTGGGCTTTCCGGGTCGATGTCTGCCGCCATTGCGCGCCCAACGTCGGTATTGCTCTTTATCTGAAACAGCACTTTGCCTGTGGCGGCATCGCGCAGAGTGCTTCCGTCACGACGGTTTTCGTGGCACGCCCACACCTGTAGCTTGTCGGAAGTGGGGTCAAACACGGTCATGTGCATGGCGTCTCCGTGCCCCATGCCGGTGTTGTAGAGTCCGCTACCGTCGTTGTCAACGGCCATGGAACCGTAGATTATCTCGTCGCAACCGTCACCGTCCACATCGCCAATACGCAGGTTGTGGTTGCCTTGCCCGGCATAGGAGTGCCATTCCGGTTTGTCGGTATCGAAAGTCCAGCGGCTTTTCAGCTTCTTTCCGTCCCAGTCCCAAGCGGCAATGACTGTCCGCGTATAGTAGCCGCGACAGAACACCGCACTTGGCTGTTGGCCGTCGAAGTAGCCCACGCCGGCCAAATAGCGTTCCGAACGGTTCCCGTTGTCATCGCCCCACGCTCTGATGTCGCCTCGCTCAGGAATATAGTCGGCGGTGTCAAGCACACGGCCTGTGAGTCCGTCGAAAACGGAGATATACTCCGGTCCTGACAGTATGCGCCCTGTGTATCTGCCGTTGAAACTCTGTTGCTGCTGAGGCATACGGCGTGGAGGCCGCTGTCCTCTTCTGTCAGGTCTGCGACCTTCGCGCATGGCTGTTTCAAACTCCTTGCGCCGCTGTTGCTCCTCTTTGCGTGCTTGGTCTATGCTGTCTTTGTGGTTCTCATACCATGCTTTGGCCTCTGTTGCACCCTCCACCCAGTTGGCTTTGGCATCGCCAATCACGTGCCCTACGCCGTCAACCGTGCCGTCGGCGGTCTTTACCATCAGTTCCGCACGACCATCACCGTCGAAGTCATACACGATGAACGGCACGTAGTGGGCACCGCTGCGTATGTTTTGTCCGAGGTCAATGCGCCACAGCATAGTGCCGTCCAGACGGTAGCAGTCTATGAGAGTGTTTCCGGTGAAGCCGGGGTGGGAATTGTCGTGAGAGTTTGAGGGGTCCCACTTAAGGAAAATCTCGTATTGGCCGTCGCCGTCCACATCGCCTACGCTTGCGTCATTGGCCGAATAGGTGTAGGTGTTGCCGTCGGGAGTGATGCCGTCAGCCGGTTTTTGCAGCGCTATGGGTAGATAGCCGCAGGGTGAACCAGCCTTTAGGGTGAATATCCCGTTGTTTCCGCCGCCCCTTACCTCATATACAGCTTCGCCGGAAACGGGGTTGCTGTCCACAAAGAATGTTCCGCCGGTAGTGAGAGGCTTGGCTGTGAGTTTCTGGCCGTTGCGATAGATGTCGAAAGGTTCACCCTTCTTGTCGGTAGAAAGGGTGCGCCAGCTTACAACCACGCTGTTGCTGTCTTGGCGCAAGGCTACTACGCCACGGTTGAGCCGTTCGCGCTGGAGCTTGGTCATGTCGTAGCGGGGCTGCGCCCAAAGGGTTGCGCACGACAAGAGGGCGGTTAATGAGAAGAAAAGTTTTTTCATAGTTGTTTTAGTATTGGCTGTTGTTTGTCTGTTATGACGCATACGAGTGGCAAAGGTTTAACCAGAAGTTGACAAAAGCAACTGTAGCAAAGGGCTTTTGACGGCTTTTTGCGGCTTAAAGGCGGATGTATGACGGCAGACCAGACAAACAGGGCGCATTGGAAAACCCGGCCGTTTACGGTGCGTAAATGGCCGGGTTAGTATGTGTGAATGGCTTGGTTGTAAAAACTCGTCAGGTCACTTTATCAGATATTTCTGGCCGTTACAGATGAACAAACCCTTATCGGGAGTGCTCACGGCAAGTCCTTCTAAGGTGTACCACCGGCCATTGTCGGTGGCCTGTTTCTTCACCTTTTTGACGGAAGTGGAAGCGTTGGCATTGGCTTTTACTACCTCGGTGCTATTAACTGTTGCCTGTGGCAGTCGCAGATAAGCTGTGCCGGCAGTCAAAGTGGTGGAGGCGGTCAGCTTGTGGAAGTCAACCGAGCCGTTTTCCGGTTTGAGTGTGAAGTTAGTATAGGCTGTTCCGTCAACGTCTTCAGTAGGGTTGACTGTCGTTTCAGCGGTTGCGGCCACCAGAAGATTGTTGGGATAGGTCTTGGTGGTGGTCACTTCCTTGGCTCCGATGAGACTTTCCTCGCCTATAATGATTACTCCGGTGTTGGCAGGGATAGTGTCTATCTGTTCCAGTACGATGGCTTCGTTTGGCTTGTCGTAGCCTGTGGCCACGTAAGCCTTGATCATGTCGGCGTGGGACTTCACTTCGCATGCTTTGGGACTGCTGAATGTCACCTTCTGGTCGGCTCCTACGAGAATCTGGACGTAGGGAGACATCACCTCAATGCTGTACACATAGATGGCACCGCCGTTGGAGTGGAACACGAGGTCAACGGGAGCGGTGAGCGATTCCTTTACTTTCCACGTGTTGGTCATCTTGTCGGTGGACTTCACTCCACCGCTTACGAGTTCCAGCAGGTCACCGCTGTCGGTGGTAAGTCCGCGTTCGCCCTTGGCAGAAGCCGTTACTATGGTGACGGTCTGTCCGGGACTTACCTTAGGCAGGGTGAGATAGAGGTTGTCGCCATAGAAGCAGAGGTTCTTGCCTGGATTGATGATGATGCGGTTGCCCGACCCACACTTGAAATACAGTCCCTTTGTTTCCGGGAACACGTAGCCACTGCTGGTGGCAAGTTCCTGATTGTTGGACATGGCTTGTGAGTAGCGGTAACCAAGCGACTGGTACATGGGCCAGCGGCTGTCGCCTTTCAGCGAGTCAACCGATGCTTCGCTCCATGCCTGAGTGAAGTCCCAAGCCCGTTCTGCATCCACTTTCAGAGTGTCGCTTGCACTCGGAATGTGTGGCTTCTGCACGTCCAGCGGTTGCCCGTCAACGAGTTGCAGCTCAACAAGCTGGTTGTACATCATCTTGCCAAGGTATTCTGTCCATGCCGAATCGAAGTGCAGCGCATCGGAACGTAGTCCGGCATCGCTCATGTCTATGCAATAAACGTTGGGCAGCTCGGCCGCTACCTGCATCTGGGCTTTCTCCACAGTACTGTTATACTGCTTGCTGGAGTGAGACACGGTGCCGAATATGAAAGGCAGGGTCTTGTCTTTCTCCTTGCCAGTCAAGGCATATACAGCATTGCGCATATAGTTTATCATGTCCTTGAAGTTCTTGTAGTAGTGGCCGCTTTGTGCTCTGTCGCTCTCGCCCTGGTGCCACATGATGGCCTTAACGTCATATCCGCCGTCAATCTTGTTCAACGTGATATTGGCACAGTCGGTCAAACCCTCGGTAAGCGACTTAGTGAGCGATTTGCCGGTGTTGATGTCGCCACGGTAGGCGTTGTTTGCCGCTATCCAAACGGAGTCGGCGCACCACACAGGCAGGTGACTGTAGGTGGCAGCGGTGTCGATGGCGGTGCCTCCGTAGGCACATTTGATGGAATAGAAGTCGGAACTGGTGGTCTGGTCGATGAAGTAGTTGGTCACATCGCAAAAGGCGAAGCGGCCAGAACGGTCTTCAAACGTGCGACTACCAAACGTTCCGTCGCACGAACTGGTCACGTTGGCGAAGTGCAAGTGCTTGTAACCGTCAAACATATAGGACGGTAGTTTGCTGACATACTCCCTTCCGTCAGCGTTTGACTGCCCGGCGGTGATGTAAACCGGGACTTGTGCCAAGGCATTGACGCCCGTGAACAGCATCGAAACCAATGCTGCCTTGAGTCTGTAGTGTTTCATGTTGATATGTTTAGTAGTTCGTATTGATATGGTCTGTAGTCCTTATAAATGTGCTCTGTGGCTCATGTCGATGTGTTTAATAGTTTCCTAAAAATGAATAAGCGGAGTTGTCCTGACAGCCTTTGAGGCATCCGACAGTTTCTGTCTGTTGCCGTAGGTCTGGACAACCCCGCTTCTTGTTGTGTGTAGTCGTTAGGGTTATTTCTTCACAACCTTGTGCCCGTTGACTACATAGACACCGCTTGCGAGTCCGCCGAGGGCTTTTCCGTAAGCCACATTGTCGCGAAGGAGTCTACCGTCGGTAGAGTAAACATCCACAAGAGTGTCGTCGGTAATGACTGTGTTGATGCTTGTGGCCTCGGCGACAACCAGAACGCCTTCTGAAAGTAGGCGAGAATCGTCCCATGTGATGCTTGCCTGTCCCGGAGCAACAGTCTTGATGGTGTAGTTGCCGCTTTGCTTTCCGGTGCCTGTGAAGACGGTTATCTCCTCGCCGGCGGTCAGTTCGCGGTTCTGGTCTACGTCAATCAGAATGGTGTCGTTGGTGTGTGTAGTCGTTCCGCTGAACTTGAACTTGTCGTTGGAGGCTGTTCCGTTGGCGTTGATGCCTATCTTTATAGTCATGGTACTGCCTTCCTGCATGATAATGTTACCTGTCGCTTTGAGCGTACCGTAGGTTGTGATGCCTGCAGCAATTGTACCGCCCTTCTTGACAGTTACAAATGAAGCGCATCCGTTGCCCCGAAGTGTTCCGCCGTTGTTGACTGTTACCGATCCGGTTGTGAAAGCAGACGGGTTGGTGGTTATCGGGTTGTTGTTCAGTACAAGCGTTCCCTCGTTCACCTCAACGTTTGAAGTGCTTCCGTTTGTGCTCAGTGTCCATGAGCCTGTTCCATACTTCTTCACAGTCTTGGCCTTGAGCAATCCTTTGTAGGTGGCATCGGTGTTGTTGTAGCCCACTTCATAAGAGTCGGCGGCATTTCCGAGGGTGCAGTCGTCAGCAGTTGAACTTACTGAACCAATCTTTGTGGTAACGGCTTCCTGGTCGCTGGAACCGGACTTGTGGTGTGCCATATAGCTGGCTGCGGCCATTACAACGTTTGCCTTAGACATATCCTTCACGCCACTCATCAGTCGGAAGTTGCCTCCCTGCACATTGAGCGTGCCTTCAAAGGCTGAGAAGTCAGATCCGATGTCGCTTCTTACACCGTCAGACACGATGGTGAGCGTACCGTTGCCCATGAAGCTACCGTTTATCTTGCAGCGGTAGGAACTCTTGACTGTAGCATTGCCACCCCCAGGCACCGTTGTCTTGTAGGTGTATTCGGGAATTGTGCTCATGTTGTTGTTGGCTATCATCTCTATCTCGCCGCCCTCAAACAGCAGAGGCGAACTCTTCTTGCCGAAAGTTGACTGCCAGTTGCCCTGCGCCACCTTGCCTTGGCGCATTATCAGGCCGCTGAAGGAGTTGGCTCCGGCATAGTTGAAGTTTAGCTGTCCTGCACCGGTCTTCACGAGGTAGCCGCTACCCTTGGCAATGCCCTTGAGCGACACCGAGCCTTTGCTGTTGGCCACGTTGATGGTGGCCGTGTCACTTACCGTGAGTATGCGGTCGGTTGCCATGTTGTAGGCATCTACCTTCAGCGTTCCGCCGTTTATCTGCAGGTTGCCCTCTTTAGCGGTGGCAGCACCCAGCGCGCTCTTCACGCCGCCGTCGGTAAGGTTTGTAACGGTGAGTGTTCCGTCGTTGATAACGGTTGCACCGGTATAGTCGCTGTTGGCCAAATCCATCTTCACTTCACCCTTGCCGTTCTTCGTCACGCCGCCTTCGCCGCTAATGCCGCCTTCACCAGAGAATGTGTAGGTGCCATTGTCGAAGTCGAACGTTACGCCTTTGGTCACGACGAGGTCGTTGATGGTGATATTACGGTTACCCGACTGGTCATCGAACACAACTTGGTCGTCAGTTACGAACGGAGTAGAGGAACCACCGGCATTGAAGTTGTCGCTCTTATAGTCCCAGATGTTGTTGTCGTTTCCAGTCCATACCACGTTTTCCTGTGGAGCACGTGTACCGTTGATGTCAAGTATGAGTTGTTTGCCGTCCACCCTGAAGTCGTAGTTTATACCGTCAAGACCACGGCTCTTCAGATTTTCCACATTAACCGTAAGGGTTCCAGTGCATTCTGCAATGACATAACTGCCCTCTGCTATTTTGTTTTCGTCGGCGGAAACCACGGTAAAGGTGTTTGTGCCGTCGAGTGTCAGATCGCCGTTGACCACAATCTTGCCCGATTTGCCCTCTTGTGCGTATACTACTATATATGTGTTGCCGGGAACGGTCAGGCTCTTGTTGAATGTCATCGTGCCGAATTTGTTGTCGGCATTGCCTGGCATAAGGCGACAACCCTCGTAGTTGAGAGCGCCCTCAAAGCTGATTGTGCCGTTAAGTGTGGTCACTCCAGCCAGCGAACCCTTTGCCCTCAGCTCTACAGGACCTGCGATGGTGCCGTTTACACACAGCGTTCCTTCACTAATCACGGTGCGTCCGGTGTAGTTCAGGCTGTTGTTGAATGTGGCAGTACCGAGCATTGACTTGCAAAGTTCCATGTTGCCGTCGAGCGAACCGCTGCCTCCGAAGGTGTAGTCGTGGCCTTTGGGAGCCATAAGGTAAACGTTGCCGGGCTTCAGTGAACCGTTGATGCTTATGGTTGAGGCGTTGTCGCCGCTGATGTCAAACACAACGCTCTTGCCGTCGGCGTAGTTCTGTGCAGAAGTCTGGTCGAACGATGTGAAGCCACTGCCGGATGTGCTCCATGAAGAGCCGCTATTCCACCTAAGGTCGGTCACCATTACTGGCGGCACCGGTGGGTAAGGCATCTCCTCGCCCAGATAGAAGCTGGTGCAGGGAGCTTGGTAGTAGCCGCGGGTAGTGCAGTCAAGACGGTAGTGAGGGTCTTCCTGCAAGGTGTAGAAACTGTAGTCGGAGGCGATATCGGTGGAGTAGCCCACGATACCGGTACTGGAAGTTTCGGTTTGCTTCATCAGTATTATCTCCTCGCGCCAGTCGCCGGTTATGTCGCCCATGAAGGCAGGACGCACAGCCCAACCTGCATGCACAGCCCAACCGCTCTGCTTGGATATTTCAATGAGTCGGTTGCCGTTGTAGGTCATCATCATCACGTTGCTGTTGTAGCCGCTTCCACCTGGTGTGGCTATCAGTTCGCGTTGCAGGTTGCCGTCCCACCATGATGCTTCCATCGGATAGGTGGTTGTACCCTCCTTTATCACGTTGCCCTTGCAGTCATACAGATTCTCCAAGAGCGAGAATATCTCGTAGCCCTTGTGGTCGGGGTCAACGTCCATGCAACGTCCACGACCAACGTCAAATACATTTGGCAGATACCATTCCTTGATGTGCTCGCCAGTAGCGGCGTCGTAGAGCACCTGTCCGAGCAGGTTTGACTGCTGAATGGCATAAACCTCCATACCTGGACGGTCGGGGTCAATATCGCTCACGTCGTATCTGTCGCCATGACCGATGCCGGCACTGTACACCATGCCCTTAACCGGGTTCACTCCATAGCCGCCCTGCAGCATTTCGTCGATGCCGTCTCCATCGGTATCAGCTACACGAAGCTGGTGGAATTCTGCCGGCCACGGCGTCTTGTCGTTGCGACTCCATGTATAGCTGTGGTGCCAGTTGCTGGACTTACCGCCGTTCCAGTCATAAGACCAAACGAAAACGTAGTTGTGATGTGCCTTGTCGGAGGCTCTGCGGTCGAGACATTCCATGGCAAGCGACGGGTGGATTCCGTCAAAATAGCAGATGGCGAAGTGACCTCCCATGAAGGCATATTCCGTACCGTCACCATCGTTCATGTAGTCGGCGCGGTTGTCGCGGCTGTATGTGTCAACGCCGTCGTGTACCTCGTCGTATTTCAGTTCGGAGCACTCTATCTCGGCTCCCGTCTTTGCGTCAACCACAGATATATAGAACGGAGGGTTGCGCTTGGTTTGCTTGGTGTAGTCTTCTATACCGTCACCGTCAGTGTCGGCTACTGCGCTCCCATTGGCATACTTGCCCCAAGTGTTGTTCTCGGCATCCCAGAAGCGGGTCATGTCGGTACTCTTGATTATCACCTCGCACTTGCCGTCGCAGTTTATGTCATAGGCAACCACCATGTCGTTCTGTCCGCCGTCGATGATAACGTTGGGACCCATGTCAATTGTCCACAGGCATTTGCCGTCAAAGGTGTAGGCTTGCAACTTGTGGGTGGTCGTTGTGCATCCCGGGTCGGCGCTGCTTCCGCCACAGTACAGACGGTCAACGAGCAGTGCATCGTACTCTCCGTTGCCATCGAGGTCCATTGGCCAGGCGTACTTCACCTTGTAGTTGTTGGGGTTGAGCAGGGTTGTCTCGAAGTTGATGTCAAGAAACACGTCCTTCCATGCCTGTTTCTTGAACAGGAACGGGTTGCTCTTGTCGCTCTCCACACCGTTGTAGACCGTTGTCACGGCCAGTTCCGTGTTGTAGGGCACCTGTGAGCGTGTTGTCTGGTAGTTTGTTTTTGTGATTGGCGAAGAGTTCACTTTTGTGTACTCCGTGCTTCCGCTTGCCCTCTTGTAGAGATTGTAGGTGCAACTGTCGTGCTCCTGCGCCAACTTGCGCCACGTAACGAGCACGTCTTGTTTGCTGTCGTCAGTCACGGCCACCACCGAACGACCCAAGGTCTGTTGTATGCGTTGCGCAAACAACTGTGTCGATGGCATCAGAGCCATGGCCAGTAAAATAATAGTAGATTTCCTCATATTTGTTAATAGTTGTTTTAGTCCTGTTGAAAGGCTTTCTTAGGTTATTGGTTTTTTTCGTGCCAAAGATATGAAAGAGATACGACTTGCTATTGGTAAAAGCGTTCAAAAAATGGTGTTTTTGTACGCTTTCCGCTTTGCCAAGTATGTAAATGTACTTCCCAAAGCCATTGTCCATTCTCAAAGTCTTGGAGAGAAAACGGCGGGAAAGGGTGGAGAATGTGGTGATTTTTGCCCGGTTTCAACGGCAGAACCCGCGAAAACGGGCAGACCGCACGTTTGCAGTCTACCCGTTTTGTGGGAGTGTTCCCGAAATTGTTGTTGAGACGAAAGCCTTGTTCCGTTATAAGAAGGGTCAATATCCGAACACCTCGTCGGTAGAGATGCGCTTTATTGGCCCTATCTTTTCAAGAACTTCCATGTCGAGATTCTTCTCGTCGCCGAGCACGATGTATCGGTAAGGCTTGTTGGCCATGCGCTCCTTCTCAAACCTAACCATGTCGTCGAGCGTTATGCTTGGCAGGGTATTGTAGATCTTCTTGCTTAGTGAATAATCGATGCCACGTCTCTTGGCACCGAGCCATGCGTTGAGAATGCCGAACTTAGTGGTGCGTTCCGAAGCAAGTCTTTTGGCCAACGCCTGCTTTGCAAGGTCAAAAGCCTTCTGTGACTGCGGTATTGTATCGATTATACTGTTGAAAGTGCGTATGCAGTCGTTCATCTTGTCGTTTTGCGAGATGATGAAAGTGGTAGCATACTCCGTTCCGTTGCTGCGAGACGGATAGCGGTAGTGGGCACTTGCGGCGTAGGCAAGCGCGCGGCTTTCGCGCAATTCCTGGAATACCACGGCGTTCATGCCGTTGCCGAAATACTCGTTGAACATCGCTATGACCGGCACTTCCTCTGCATTCCACTTGCGTCCCTCGTTGTGGTATTGCGTCATGTAGATATTCTTTGCGTCGTAAGGAGCAAGGAACACCTCGTTCTGCGTTGTCATCTGCTCGGTGTATGGTGTGCCTTTCGGGGCAGGAACGAGCTTCTTCGAGGTTTTGTGGAGCTTGTCGGCAAGCACAATCACGTTCTTTTCCGAGTCTGGTCCGTAGTACAGCAGCGAGTGCTCATAAGCATTCAGCCCCCTGATCTTGCCTATAAGTGCTTCCGGATTCATGCTTTTCAGCTCGGTGCTGTCAGGCACGTTGCGCCAAGTGTTGTACTTTCCGTAAATGGCATAGGCCGACAGAGCGTTGAAGTTGTAGGTCTGGTCGAGCTTAATGTCCTTGCGTTGCTTCAGAAGAATGCCGGTATAGTCGTTGTAAGCGTCCTTGTCGGCCTTGGCGTTGGCCAGGAAATCCTCGAATAGCAACATGGCCTTGGCCTTGTTCTCGTCAAGTCCAGTCAGCATGAATTCGAGATGGTCGTCGTCAATGTTTATGCTGTATGAGCAAGCAAGCTTGTAGAACTCCTGCTTCAGCTGCTTTGCCGACATCTTGTCGGTGCCAATGTAGTTGAAATACTGGGCGGCTATGGGCAACCATTTGTCGTTTTCCTCCCCTATTTCGAAGTAGTAGGCCAGAGCGAATGTGCCGTTTGTGGAGTTCTTAACGTAGGCTACAGGCAGTCCTTTCTTCGTTTTGCCGAACTGAATGTCGCGCTTGAAGTCAACGAAACGGGGCTGTATCGGTGCTGGCTTTGAAGCTATGATGTCGGCAACAAACTGGCTTTGCTTGTCGCGGTTGGCCGGTATTCCGGTTATCTGTGGCTTGTCTATCTTCTTCTGAGTGCTGTCTGTGCCTGTCTCTTTGTACACCACAGCATAGTTGTCGCGGAGGTAACGGTTGGCAAAATCAACGATTTGCCTTTTCGTAATCTTCGAGATGCGGTCGAGAAGCCCTGCGGTTTCGCTCCATTTCCGGCCGTTTATGAACGAGTAGACGAACTCGGAAGCTCTGTCTTCGTTGTTCTCCATCTCGTTGTAGTAGTCCAACTTCATGTTGGCGATGACCGAGGGAAGCAGCGCGTCGTCGAAGTTGCCGCTCTTCAGTTTGCTTATCTCCTCAAGCATTATGTTTCTAACCTCCTTTAGCGACTGTCCTTCCTTGGGCTGTCCGGTGAGGAGCAAAGCCGAATAGTCGCGCATTATATCGGTGAAAGCACCGACACCATTGCACTTCATGGATTGGTTTACGTCGAGGTCAAACAGTCCGGCGGTGCCGTTGGAGAGCATTTTTGCCACGACTTCAAGTGTGTCGGTCTGTGCAGAAGCGCCTCCTTCAAACTTCCAACCCATCATCAGACTCTCGGATTCAAGCCCTACTACGGTGGTGTCTGTGGGGGCTGTCAGCTCTTTCACAGGCGCAAACTGGGGGTAAGTGAGCGTGTTGCTCTTTTTCCAAGCACCGAAATATCTGTCTATGATGGCTATTACTGCGTCGGGGTCGAAGTCGCCGGACATACAGATAGCCACGTTGTTGGGCACATAATACTGATTGAAGTAGTTTTTGATGTTCACTAACGATGGGTTCTTCAGGTGTTCCTGTGTGCCGAGTGTGGTCTGCGTGCCGTAAGGATGGTTGGGGAACAATTTCGCTGTAATAGCATAGTACATCTTGTTCCAGTCGTCGGCCAGGCTTATGTTGTACTCCTCATACACAGCCTCAAGCTCTGTGTGGAAGCCGCGCAGCACCATATTCATAAAGCGGTCGGCCTGTATCTTCGCCCAGTTGTCCACTTCGTTGCTTGGAATGTCCTCCGTGTAGCACGTAACGTCATTGTTTGTGAAGGCATTGGTGCCTTTCGCTCCGATGGAAGACATCAGTTTGTCATACTCGTTGGGGATGTTGTATTGTGCGGCCAACTGGGATATGCTGTCTATTTCGTGGTAGAAAGCCTTGCGCTTGACCGGGTCGGTAATGTGGCGATACTGTTCAAAGCGGTTCTGTATGCTGTCAAGCAGAGGTGCCTCGCTCACAGGGTCTGACGTGCCGAAGCTCTTGGTACCCTTAAACATCAGGTGCTCCAGATAGTGTGCCAGTCCGGTGGTTTCGGCAGGGTCGTTCCGGCTGCCAGTACGCACGGCTATGTAGGTCTGTATGCGTGGTTTTTCCTTGTTTACCGACAAGTAGACTTTCAGCCCGTTGTCGAGTGTGTAGATGCGTGTACCCAGTTTGTCATCAGGAACACTCTCGTATTTGTATTCCTTGGCGGATGCTGTCAACGCCATTGCCGCACAGACAATGGCCGTAAGAATGGGTTTGATGGTCATGTGAGTTATGTTTTGTGTGTTTTCTGTTGTGTCTATGCAAAGGAAAGGCGTTTCATTGGAGACTGTCGATAAACGCTTTGAGCGTGTCTTCCGCCACATCGCCGAGCGAAAACTCCTTTTCTGCATCGTAGCGCACGGCGTTCAACCATTCACGGCGTGCCTCCTTGCCGTCGTCTTCCAACTGTCTGATGTCGTCTTCGGTCAGCATTTCGGTGTCTAAAAGGTCAATGGCGTTGCGGTAAGTCCAGTTCCACTTGTAAGTTTCATACTCCTTGTGCATGGCTATGAACCGCTCTTCCACCGAAAGCAGGTCGCTTGCATTGCCGTTCCTTATGTCTTCAGCCAGCTGTTCCACCTCCGTTGTGGGTACAAGTAGCCCGCTCAAATCCGTCCATTGGCCTGTTCCTATGCTGCTTTCGGGCAGTTCGCCCGAATGACCTGTCACCGCTCCGCCCAAGAACAGGCGTATGGCCAGGTCGTAGAGCCTTATGCCTTTCTGCAACCAGCTGTTCTTTATCACGCAACCGTTGTAGTTGTATGATGCAGCCGTAGCTCCCTGTTCCGCTTTCAGTCCCTCCAGAACGCGCTTGCCCTCCAGTATTTTGGTCATGGTATAGGGACTTAGCCAGTCGAAGTTTACTATAGACTTCCGGCTGGAGCGCGGACGAATGTCGCGTTTTGGCCATTTGGCCGTGTCGCGGAACGTGCCTACGGTAGTCAGGTTGCGTCCCGGTATGAGCAGAGTGCCGCTTTCCGTACCGATGACGTATGAGAAGGGCAGGGCAGACGTGTCGGGATGATTCCGTATCTTGCCCAGACACACCGAGAAAGCACCTATGTCGGCAGGCCAGAGTATGTGTGCTCCGCTTGCTGTCTTTGCTCCCCTTTCGAGCACTCCGTGGTGTATTGGGCCGAGTTTGTAGGCGTGGTTGCTGAAGTTGGTGGCCGAACCGGCGTTGTAGAACGAATGCTTTCCTCCGATGAGAAGTGTGGATTTGTGGTGGCTCACGCTGAACGGACCGCAGAAAGCTGCGCACGCTTCTCCGTTGTCCATGTGGGAGTTGGCAAAGAAGAGGCTGTTTTCGGCAGAAAATCCCTTGCCAATATGACACGCCTCGCCCACGAAACAGTTGTAGAGACGTGCTCCGTCAAGCACAGAAGATCCGGCCTGTATGATGGAATTGTCGCAAACGGTGTCGCTACCGATGAATGTTCCGGCTTCGGGAAGGCTCATTACGGTACATTCGCTGAGCCTTGAAGCTCCGCTGATTTCGCACTCGTCGTGGATTATGGCGTTGGTTATCTCGCGCGTGTTGGCTATCTTCACCCTGTAGCCTACCGTTCCCTGTTCCGGAAGAAGGCTTTTAGCATGGCGTTCAACCATGGTCCGCAACCGCTGCCACACCTCTTTGTCGTCGGCAACATCAGCCATGAACGCTGCCATCTGTGCAGTCAAACCGTCGTAGAGCACCACGTTGCCGTCGCCAGCCTCGTTGAGTACGGCCACGGTGTTGCCCAGTCCGTAGGTAGCACCCTCGGTTGTAGCCATATTGCCTATGCCGGAAATGATGCTTTCTTCGCCTATTGAGTAGTTGCTGATGTAACCCCCGACATTCTCTATGAGGCAGTTGTCACCTATGGAAACGTTGCGCAGCGTTGCGTTTCTGATGCCGGTGTGGCGCATAAAGCCGTCGCCCGTGTCGAGCAGTTTGTCGAATACGCCGAGCGAAATGTCACCATAGAAAGCCACATTGGTGATGTTATTGGGCGTAAAGTCGCCTGACACGCTCACGCGGAGCCAGTCTTCGGCTGTGCAGCCGTTCTGTTCCAGAGCTTCAATCTCATCTACAGTCAGCGAACGGTAGTTGTCCATGTACTTGTCCTTTCGGTTTCATGGCCGTCGTATGCGGGCAGTTGCCGCTGGCGGTCACTCGTTTGTATAGTCGTTATACAGGAAATCGTTGTAGGGATACTTCTGTACGTGCAGTTCTTTCACCTTTTTATATAGTACGTCGCGCAGCTCGTCTACATTCAGCTTGTCGCGTGCCGAAATGAAAATGCAGTTGTCGTTGAGCCTGGCCATCCATGTCTGCTTCAGTTCCTCAAGCGTTATGTTTTCCTTGGTGGGCGGCGTGAGATCGTCAGGCTCCTTTTCCGTCCATGTATACGCGTCTATCTTGTTGAACACTATCATGGACGGCTTGTCGGCGCAGCCAAGTTCCTTCAGAGTAGTGTCCACTACGCGTATCTGATCCTCAAAGTCAGGATGGGAAATGTCAACCACGTGTACCAGCAAGTCGGCCTCGCGCACCTCGTCGAGTGTTGATTTGAACGAGTCAACAAGGTCGGTCGGCAGCTTGCGGATGAAACCTACGGTGTCGGCAAGCAGGAATGGCAGGTTGTCGATGACCATCTTTCTGACTGTAGTGTCAAGGGTGGCGAACAGTTTGTTCTCGGCAAACACTTCACTCTTGGCCAACAGGTTCATCAAAGTGGACTTGCCCACGTTGGTATATCCCACGAGTGCCACACGTATGAGCCGTCCACGGTTCTTCCTTTGCGTGGTTTTCTGCTTCTCAATCTCCGTCAGGCGTTGCTTGAGCAGCGTGATGCGCTGCAGTATTATTCGGCGGTCCATCTCCAACTGGGTCTCACCGGGACCACGAAGACCCACGCTTCCCTTGCCTCCGCCTGATCCAGAACCTCCGCCTTGTCGCTCAAGGTGAGTCCAGAGACGTTGCAGACGCGGCAACATATAGCGGTTTTGTGCCAACTCCACCTGTGTCTTGGCCTCTGCGGTCTGTGCGCGCATGGCAAAGATGTCGAGTATGAGTGTGGTGCGGTCGAGTATTTTTACCCCGAGCACCTTTTCTATGTTGCGAAGCTGCTTGGCGGAAAGCTCGTCGTCAAAGATGACCATGCCTACCTCGCGTTCTGCATCTTCTTCGTCCTTGATGTATTGTCGTATCTCTTCGAGTTTGCCGCTTCCGATGTATGTCACGGAACTCGGACCGGCCATCTTCTGCGTGAAACGCTTTACGGTTACGGCCCCTGCGGTGTCGGCCAGAAACTCCAGTTCGTCGAGATATTCCTTGGTCTTGGCCTCGTCCTGGTCTTTGGTTACCAATCCTACGAGCACAGCCGTCTCGGTTTTGGCTTCTGTTATGATGGCATCATTCATTATGTCCTATGTATAAGCTATGTGTTATGGCCACAAAATTACCAATAAGCGACGATATATGCAAGGTGCGGACGGCTTTTGCAAGCGTTTTGCCGTCATGTCGAAGCTGTTCCTCGTGGCTTAAGGATTCCCGAACGAGTCCCGAAGGCATCCCGAACGCTATGTTGATGCAGTTCCTCCGTGGCTTATGGGCGGTAGTTGTGGCGGTTTGTCTCAACTACTCCGCCTCTTTGTCTCCGTTTCCGGATTATTATTTGTAAGTTTGCAGAGTAATAAACTAAGTCAAGAACTAATTCAGAAACTGAAACAACAATGGTAAGCGATCCTAAAGACTGTCTCTATTGCCAGAACAATGAGACTTTGAAAAACCTGATGGTTGAAGTGGCGAAGCTAAACGTTTCGCGTGTGTTCATATTCAAGGAACAAACCTACCGGGGGCGTTGCCTTGTGGCCTACAACGGTCATGTTGACGACCTTAACCTGCTCTCCGACGAGGAGCGTAATGCATTTATGGCCGATGTGGCCAAGGTGACGAGAGCCATGAAAAAGGTGTTTGCACCCGAAAAGATAAACTATGGTGCCTATTCTGACACGCTTCAACATCTGCATTTCCACCTCGTACCGAAGTATGTTGGCGGCCCGGACTTCGGAGGAGTGTTTCGCATGAACCCTCAAGAAGTGTATCTCTCCGACGAGGAGTACGCTTCAATGGCCGAAGCTCTGCGCAAGGAACTGTAAAGGCTGAGGCTTTGCGATAAAGACGAAGGCTGAGGCTCGAAAGCTTGAGGCTTACAATGAAAGAGACTATGCTTTTCGTGTAGCGGAAAGTCACTACACGAAAAGCATACCGTCTTTCTGTTCAATCCTTTCCTCGCACAGCAGGTTGCGCAGAGCCTCGTCAACGGCTTTCGACGGCAGCTTTATTTTCGACAGTTCCGTCACATGATGGCGTTGTCCGTCGGCGAGCATCTCCAGAATGGCCTTTTCGGCCTCTTGAAGATGCTGCTTTGTTGCGACTTTGCCGCGGTGCTCCAGACACACGTCACACTGTTCGCAGTTGTGTGTGACCTTCTCGCCGAAATATCTTAGCAGCATGCGGTTGCGGCAGGTGTCTTCGGAGGCAACATACGCCGCCATCTCGTTTATTCTCAAGGCGAATTGTTCCTTTCTCTCCTTGTACACCTCGTTTGGAAACCGCAGTTGGTCGGGGTCTTCCCGGCTTTGTGCGTAGCGTATGGTGGGAGTGCTTTGTTGCGGAATGAAACTAAGTATACGTTTCTGTCTGAGTGACTTCAGACAGTTGTACACTTCCGGGGTTGACATCCCCGCTTGCTGTGCGATAAAGCTCTCGTTAATGTACGCATAGTCGCTGAACAGTCCGCTGTAGTTGCGGAGCATGGTCACTATCACGCGGTCTTCCTCCGGCGAGTTGCCCTTTAACCTATACAAGTCATCGCGTTGCAGAATAAACATGGCGCGAGCCTGGTTGTCCTGTTGCTCCTTGTATTCTATATATCCAGCTCTGTCGAGTATGTTCAATGCTGATTCTACCTGTATGGGAAAGAAACGGAAGGTGCGGCAAAACTGGTTGATGTCGAAAACGAAGGTCTTGCCGCATCCGGAACCCACGCCTACCTGAAAGAAGTAGGCGAGATGCTCATATACATCCCTGATATAGTCCTTTTCGGGAAACGTTTCGGCCACACGTTTGGCCAACAATGCCCTGTCATTGTTTGCGTAGAGCAGCACAGCGTATGCCTTTTTGCCGTCGCGGCCGGCGCGTCCCGCCTCCTGAAAATATGCTTCTATGCTACTGGGGCAGTCTATGTGTACCACAACTCGCACGTCTGGCTTGTCAATACCCATGCCGAAGGCATTTGTGGCAACAATTATCCTTGTGTCACCGGACTGCCAGGCTTTCTGTCTCGCGTCCTTTACGGCGTTGTCAAGCCCGGCGTGGAAGTATGTTGCCTTCATTCCGGCTGCATTAAGCAGTTCGGAAATCTCCTTGGTGCGCTGTCTGCTGTTGGCATACACTATCGCACTGCCGTCGACGCAGGACAGTATGTGTACCAGCTCACCCCTTTTGTCGAGCGTTTTTCTCACTATGTAAGCAAGGTTCTTGCGCTCGAAGCTCATGCGGAACACGTTCGGCTTTCTGAACTCAAGGCGTTCTTGTATGTCTTCTACTACTTCAGGTGTGGCCGATGCAGTAAGCGCAAGTATCGGAACGTTGGGTACGGCGTGGCGGATCAAGGCAATGTTGAGGTAGGCAGGGCGGAAGTCATAGCCCCACTGGCAGATGCAGTGAGCTTCGTCAACGGTAATGAAGCTCACCTTCATGTGTCGCAGTTTTGTAAGAAAGAGTTGCGAGGACAGTCTCTCCGGAGAAACGTACAGGAGGCGTACCGCGCCGAACACAGCATTCTCGAGTATCGCTATAATGTCGCTGTGTGACAGTCCGGAGTGTATGGCAGCCGCCCTGATGCCACGCTGCTTCAGATGGGTCACCTGATCTTTCATCAGAGCAACGAGCGGAGTTACGACAATGCACACGCCTTCCATAGCCAGCGCGGGCACCTGAAACGTGATGGACTTGCCGCCTCCTGTGGGCATAAGCCCGAGAGTGTCGTGCCCGGCACCGATGCTTTCTATGATTTCACGCTGTATTCCACGGAAATCATCATAACCCCAGTACTTCTTGAGAAGTTCCCTGTAGGTGTCAGTCTTCATCAGATGGTTTGATGTCTTCTATCTGTAGCTGTACCTCGCTGTGCTTGAAAGCGTTTTCCTCAATGGTGTAAACTATGTCGAAGCTGCGTTTGCTCTTGATGTAGCGTGCTGCTGCACTCTGCCCGAAGGCTATTCCGTTCATCACGTTGCTCGACTTGCTGTCCACAAGTTCCAGTTTTATGTGCTCCTGATGGCGTCCCACCACCTTGCTTGTACCGTAATCGTAGACGTCACGGGTGCAGAACATCGGTTTGGGATTGCACGGGCCGTGGGGAGCGAACTTCTTGAGATCGGAATGTAGCTTCTTTGTGATGTCCTTGAAGTCGAGGCATGCTTCTATGTCAAGTATGGCCTGTGTCTGTTCGGGCAGTATGTGGTTGCTCACATATTCCTGGAAGCGTCGGCGGAACTCCTGTATGTTTTCCTTTCTCATTGAGAGACCGGCTGCATACGTGTGTCCTCCGAAGTTTTCGAGCAGGTCGCGGCAACTTTTGATGGCTTCGTAGATGTCGAAACCTGCCACGCTGCGCGCCGAACCTGTGGCCATACCGTCGCTGATGGTAAGCACTATGGTAGGCCGGAAGTATATTTCCGTGAGGCGTGAGGCCACTATGCCTATCACACCCTTCTTCCAGTTTTCGTCGTAGAGCACTATCGCCGACTGGTGTTTTTGGGTTTCAAGCCTTTCGACAATCTGATTGGCCTCTTCGGTCATCTGTTTGTCGATGTCCTTGCGCTGCTCGTTGTAACCGTTGATTCGGCTTGCCTCCTCCAGAGCCTTGAGAATGTCCTTTTCCACGAGCAGTGCCACCGACTCTTTGCCGTTCTGCACTCGCCCGGAGGCGTTTATTCTGGGGCCTATCTTGAACACAATGTCGCTCATGGTTAGCGATTTGCCGGTAAGCCCGCAAATCTCTATGATGGCCTTAAAACCAACAGAAGGATTTTGGTTGAGCTGTTTCAGACCGTGGAAGGCCAGTGTGCGGTTCTCGCCCGTGACGGGTACGATGTCTGCGGCGATGCTTACTGCGCAGAGATCAAGTAGGGGAATGAGCCTTGAAAACGGTATTCCGTTGTTTTTGGCAAACGCCTGCATGAGTTTGAAACCCACGCCGCATCCGGAAAGATGGCGGAAAGGATAGGTGGAGTCGCCCCGTTTGGGGTTGAGGATGGCCACTGCCGGCGGCAACTCGTCGTCAGGCACATGGTGGTCGCATATTATGAAGTCTATGCCAAGGCTTTTTGCATAGGCTATCTCCTCTATAGCCTTGATGCCACAGTCGAGCACAATAATCAGTTTCACTCCGGTTTCGTGGGCGAAGTCAATGCCTTTGCGGCTCACTCCATAGCCCTCGTCGTAGCGGTCGGGTATGTAGTAGTCGATATTGGAGTAGAACTGCTGCAAAAACTTATAGACCAGAGCCACAGCCGTACACCCGTCAACGTCGTAGTCGCCATATACCATGATGCGCTCCTTGCGTCCCATGGCATCGTTGAGCCTATCCACGGCCACGTCCATGTCGTTCATCAGAAACGGGTCAATCAGTTCGTTGAGCATAGGGCGGAAGAACCGCTTTGCGGCAGACTCGGTCTTAATCCCTCGCCTTATGAGCAGGCCGGCAAGAATGGGACTCATGCCAATCTTGTCCGCAAGCTCTTCAGCCGCCTTTTGCGTCTCCGGAGTGGGTTGTTCGTAATTCCATTTGAATTGCATTATATATTTTGTTTTTATTTTTTTTTCTGGGCTTTTCGTTCGGAAGCAGTGTCCGAACTAATGTGTAAAGTTACGAAGAAAACAGTGAAACAGTGTTGTACAACCTTAAACTTTTTATGTTTTTAACGGCTGCATTGAGGGCGGTGGCCATTCAGCAACAGCAAATGGGCAAGTCTCATTCGCTGTTTCTGAATGGTCATATGGATGCAAAGTTGCAAAGAAACTATCAAAAAGAATGGGCATTGCCATACAACCATGCCAAATGTACCACTTTTCACTATGTGGCGGTTCTATATGTATTAGTTCTTTCTCTTAGGAAAAATCTCCGTTCCGTAGTTCGGAATGTGCGTTCCGAACAACGGAACGGCGGTTCCGAACAACGGAATGTGCGTTCCGTA
>CAVAQY010000002.1:0-102048 GCA_963590865.1 Bacteroidaceae bacterium
AGCTACACTTTATTCCTGATTACGGGTGTCACCAACCGAGGATATCCGCTGACCCGAAATGTTGCTGTGGTTATTCCTTGACCATAATTTTTTTGTAGTCGGGAATGTCTTCGAGGAATGAATATTTCCGGTTTTCATAGTCCATCTTGCAGCAATAGTGCTGTATTCCGTTGCTCACGATGAGATAGTCAACGTGGAGCAGCAAATTATAGGTCGAAATCTGGTCGAAAACCTTTTGGCTGATAGCAACGGTCGGGGCTTTGTACTCCATAATCATGCGCGGCTGCATCTGTCTGTCACACAGCAGACTGTCGCAACGCAACCGCTTTCCGCCTGCCACTTTAAGCATTATCTCATTGGCCAGATACGCTTTCGGATAACCCTTGTGCTCTATAAGGAAGTGTATAAAGTGTTGGCGCACCCATTCTTCGGGCGTTAACGCCACATATCTGTTGCGCAGAACGTCAAAAATGGTTGGGCTTTCCTTGCTTCCACCCGTTTTTATGTCGTATTGTGGTAGGTTTAATCGGTACATTTTACTACTTTTGCATGGTAAAACCTTTGCCAGACTATGCCCCGAAGGGACGGCCTGGACTGGCTTAGAGTCTGCCTTGGATGTGCCAAGCGCAACGCATTAGAGGCCCAAACGCAACTGCTTGGATGTGCCAAACGCAAAGGCTTTAGATGCGCCAAACGCAACGGGAAGGCAAGCAAGACACAACGGCAAAGGTAGCCAAATCTAACCACAAAAACAAATGGCAGAAGCTAAAATGGCCACATTCGATGGCATCATGCGCGATTTGAAAGCCCGGAAATTCGTCCCGATCTACTATCTCATGGGAGACGAACCGTACTATATCGACAAGATAACTGACTGTATAGCCACGACTGTGCTGCGCCCGGAGGAACGGGATTTCAACCAAACGGTTCTGTTTGGCTCAGATGTGACAGCTGCGCAAATCGTTGATGCTGCCAGAAGGTATCCCATGATGTCGGAACACCAGGTGATAATAGTCAAGGAGGCACAAAATGTAAGAAACACCGAGCCGCTTGAACTTTATCTCAAGTCTCCACTCGCGTCAACGATACTGGTCATGTGCCATAAGAACGGAACGCTTGACCGTCGCAGAAAGCTTGCCCCTATGGTGGAAAAGGCTGGAGTACTTTTTGAAAGCAAGAAACTGCGCGAGCGTGACCTTCCGGCTTTCATTGAGAAATATCTAAGGACAAAAGGCGCAAGTTGCGATCCCAAGTCGCAACAACTGATTGCAGACTCGATAGGGGCCGACCTCTGCCGACTGACTGGAGAGTTGGACAAGCTACTTATAGCTCTGCCCGAGAATGACAAAAGGGTGACTCCGCAAGTGGTGGAGGAGCAGATAGGAGTGAGTAAAGATTTCAATGCGTTTGAACTCCGTGACGCAATAGTCAACCGCAATATTTTCAAGGCAAATCAGATAATCAAATATTTTGACGAAAATCCTAAGGCGGGAAACATCTACAGCTTCCTCCCGATGCTTTTCAATTACTTCCAGAATCTGATGTTGGCTTACTACTGTCCGCAAAGGAACAACCCGGATGCCTTGGCAAAATGGCTTGAGCTGCGCAACGCATGGGCAACCAAAGACTATCTCACCGGGATGCGGAATTATGCTGGTAGGAAAGTGATGATGATCATATCCAAGATAAGAGAAATAGATGCCAAAAGCAAGGGTATAGACAACCCGAATACACCTTCAGGGGAGCTGATGAGGGAGCTAATCTTCTTCATTTTGCACTAAGAGCCATGTCTTCGGACAAGAAAAAGCACCTGAAAACGGCTCAAAATACTGTTTTTTGAGCCGTTTTTCTCTAGTTTGAACTTTTTGGAGTACCGTTTTTTAAGGCTTAAATGTCCCAATATCAATGGCTTTACTCCATTTTAACCCCTTCAAAACTCGCATTTTTTAGACTTCCAAACCCCTCGTTCAGAAAATGCGAGTATTTCGCTTTTTGCTTCTTTGCGATTGCTTGAAATTTACATTTAGCCGAATTTAACGTATGGTTTTGTTGATTTACAATTGCAAACCCAGCGATAATCTACAACAATACATCTACATATTTACAAATAAACAGGTATAAGATTGGTAAAAACAAATGTAGATTTGTTGATTTAGAAAACCGAATATTATGTTTAAAAGTTCGAATGAATACATATGCAGAACGATTTTATAAGTAATAATCGTATGATAACCAAGAAATTAAGTATAATTATTGGTGTAGAAACGCACAGTTTTTATTCTTTAAGCAGGACAATCGGTATTATACAGCGATAAATTGCGTTTTTCTAAACAAATAACCTTTTGATAACCACGTAAATGCATTTAATATGTAAACAAAGAAATAAGGTCGTACATTCTTCGCAATTTACATTTTAATATCCAAATTCAAAAGAAAGTATCCGGATTAGTTTTGAATTGTTGATTTTATGTTTTTAAATTAAAAGTTCACAAACTAAAATTGTCTTTGGTTTTGTTGCGAGTCTCATTCAAAACGTTTACCTTTGTAAAGTCAACCAAAAATAGGGCAAAATGCCCCTTTTACAAGCAAAGGCATAATGAAAGACAGAATTAGACAGGTGATGGAGACGATGCATATGAGCCAACAAGTGTTCGCCCAATATATAGATATGTCCCCTGCCTCACTGAGTAGCATCTTTAACGGGCGCACTCAGCCCACATTAAAAATTGTGGAAGCCATAAAAAGGAAGTTTCCCAATATCAGTACCGACTGGCTTATGTTTGGTTCTGGCACCATGTATGTTTCACCATCCGACGGCAGCGAAAATCAGGAAGGCAGACAATCGGGCGGAATCAACGTCGTAACCAATCAGGAACCGACCCTTGATTTCGATGCCTCTCCGTCGCCCACCCCACAGAGCACAGCTCCTGTTCAGCCAACAGCCGAAAAGGTGCGAGAAAGCCTTCGGGAAGCGATTCGTGAAGAGGTTAAATATGTTGACAAAACACAACGAAAAGTGATGGAAATTCGGGTGTATTACGATGACCTCACGTTCGAAAGCTTTGTCCCAGCCAAAAAGTAACGGGTCAATCGGGCGTTGCCACCCTTAAAATGCCCATATTTTTTGCGAAGCATCATCTGTCGCTCTCCAAAAACGTGGTTGTTTTTGGAGAGTAAGGCTGCTCCGTTGCCAGTAATACCTTATTATCATGTATAAGGAGAGCTGCTCTGCCTTATTTGGCAAACCGTTCTGTCTTCTATGGTAAGTCACCATGTTTTATACGGTGGATAGTCCAGTTTTTAGTACGGAAAAGAGACATTCCGTATAAGCAATTGATTACCAATCAGCTGTAAAGCTTGCAGGGCTACGGGCAAAATTAGCTGGGTGGCGGGGTTAAAATGGTTGGATTACGGGTTGTAAACGGCCTGATTGTTTGAAAAGACACGTGCAGAGACTGTTGTAGAACGGCTGTACAAGCCGCAACAAGCAAGTTAAAAAAAGACAAATGCCGCACAACTACTGTTATTTACATTACCTTTGCACAATTATTAAGTCAACCGAAAAACAAACATAAAGCGAATAATGAAACAGTTTAGATTAGTGGATGTCATTCTCGGATGGCTGTCTTTCGCGATAGCAGCCTTCGTGTATTGCTCCACAATTGAGCCGACAGCCAGCTTCTGGGACTGTCCTGAGTTCATCACAACGGGCTACAAACTCGAAATAGGACACCCGCCTGGAGCACCTTTCTTCATGCTTACGGCCAACCTTTTCTCGCAATTTGTAAGCGATCCCTCGCAAGTGGCGCGCATGGTCAATACGATGAGTGCGCTGCTCTCGGCCACTACCATTCTGTTTCTCTTCTGGACAATATCCCATCTCACACGCCGGTTGCTCGTGAAGAGTCCGAGTGAGATGACTGTAGGCAAGTGTATCGCCATCGAAGCCTCGGCTATGGTTGGCGCACTCATCTATACATTTAGCGACACGTTTTGGTTCAGTGCCGTCGAGGGCGAGGTTTACGCTTATTCCTCGGCCTTTACGGCTGTCGTGTTCTGGCTCATACTGAAGTGGGAGGAGCACGCAGATGAGCCTCATGCCGACCGCTGGCTGGTGCTAATCATGTATATGACAGGACTTTCCATCGGTGTCCACCTGCTCAACCTGCTTTGTCTGCCGGCCATCGTGCTGGTTTATTACTACCGCAAGTTTCCCCATGCCACTGGCAAGGCCGACTTGTGGGGCTCCATTGGAGCGTTGGCCATATCGATTGTACTCTTGGCTGCTGTACTCTACGGGCTTGTACCGGGAATCGTACAGGTTGGAGGCTGGTTTGAATTGCTCTTTGTCAACGTACTCGGCTGTCCGTTCAACACAGGCGAGATAGTTTACATCATTCTCCTTGTTGCCTGTATCATATGGGCAATATATGAGACCTACAGCAACCGCAACGCCAAGCTCGGCAACATAGCCTTCCTCTGCTCCGTCGGCATGCTCGGCATTCCGTTCTATGGCCACGGTTGGAGCGCAGTGGTCATAGGAGTGGTGGTACTGGCCATCCTGTGGTTCGTGCTTAGCTACAAGAAGAGCGGTCAACCGCTTATTTCGTCTCGGATAAAGAACACCGCGCTGCTGTGTATGCTCATGCTTATGATAGGCTATTCGAGCTATGCGGTGATTGTTATAAGGTCGGCTGCCAACCCCCCGATGGACCAGAACTCGCCGGAGGACATATTTACGCTCGGCGAATATCTCGGACGCGAGCAGTACGGCGACCGTCCGCTGTTCTATGGTCAGGCTTACACGTCGCAGGTCGCTTTGGAAAGGCAGGGTGACATGTGCCGTCCGGTCATGAGTACTGGTGCTCCGGTGTACCAGCGCAAAGAGAAGGCTTCCAAAGACGAGAAGGACTCATACTTTATTGTGCGCACCAAGGACGACTACAAGTACGCCCAGAACATGCTGTTCCCCCGAATGTACAGTTCGCAGCACGCCCAAGCATATGAAAGCTGGATGGGCGGTGTTGACGGCAAGACCGTTTCCTACGACCGTTGTGGCCAGAACGTTGACGTAAAAGTGCCCACGCAGATGGAAAACCTGCGGTTCTTCCTCTCTTACCAGTGCAACTTCATGTATTGGCGCTACTTCATGTGGAACTTCGCCGGCCGGCAGAACGACCTGCAAGGCAACGGCGAGCTTGAGCACGGCAACTGGATAACCGGCTTCTCATGGTTTGACAACATGCGTTTGGGCGACCAGAGCAAGCTGCCAGACGACCTGAAAGCCAACAAAGGTCACAACGTGTTCTACTGTCTGCCCCTTCTGCTCGGCTTGATTGGCCTGTTCTGGCAGTCGCTGCGCAAGGGTCACAACGGCATACGCCAGTTCTGGGTGGTGTTCTTCTTGTTCTTCATGACGGGACTCGCCATCGTAATATACCTCAACCAAACACCTATGCAGCCCCGTGAGCGTGACTATGCCTACGCAGGTTCGTTCTACGCCTTCGCAATATGGTGTGGAATGGGCGTGGCAGCCATCATTGAGGAGCTGTACCGCCGACTGAAAGGTCACGAGGCTGTGCTTGCCGCCGTCGTTGGTGTGGTTTGTCTGCTCGTACCCGTGCAGATGGCATCGCAAACGTGGGACGACCACGACCGTAGCGGGCGTTACACTTGCCGCGACTTTGGACAGAACTATCTCATGTCGCTGCAACAGGAAGGCAACCCGATTATTTTCACCAACGGAGACAACGACACGTTCCCCCTGTGGTACAATCAGGAGACTGAAGGGGTACGTACCGATGCTCGTGTGTGCAACCTCTCTTATCTGCAGACAGACTGGTACATCGACCAGATGCGCCGTCCGGCCTACGACTCTCCGTCAGTGCCTATCTCATGGAGCCGACTTGAATATTGTGCCGGCACCAACGAGTATGTGCAGGTGGAGCCTTCGCTGAAGGAAAGCATCCGCGAGATGTACAAGGCTTACCCGGACGAGGCAAAGAAGCTGTTCGGCGACAATCCGTTTGAGCTGAAGAACATCCTCAAGTATTGGGTTCGCAACAATGGACTCACCGAGGAGCACCTCAATGTGATGGAGGCTCTCACCGGAAGCAGAAGCCTTACACACGTGATACCCACCGATACCGTGTTTGTAACCATCGACAAGGAAGCCGTAAAGAAGAGCGGCATGATGATGGCATCCGACACCATACCCGACCAGATGGTCATTTCGCTCAAGGGAAAGAATGCTCTCTACAAGGGCAACCTGATGATGCTTGAGATGATAGCCGAGTGCGGATGGACGCGACCAATATATGTAGCGCTGACAGTTGGTCAGGACAACTACATGAACCTTGGTGACAACTTTGTGCAGGAAGGCTTGGCCAACCGCATAACCCCGTTCACCACCAATGCTCCGGGAGCAAGCAACTTCGACACGAAGCGCACCTACGACAACCTGATGCACCGCTTCAAGTTCGGCGGACTCGACCAAAAGGGACTCTATATCGACGAGACTGTGATGCGTATGTGCTACACTCACCGCCGTATCTTTACCCAACTGGCCATGCATCTCGTCAACGAGGGCGACAAGAAGAAGGCACTTGAAGTGCTTACTTACGCAGACAAGAACATCCCAGAGTACAATGTTCCGGTTGACTATCAGTCTGGTTCACTCGACGAGGCACGCACTTACGGGGCGTTAGGCCAAAAGGACAAGGCCATGAACCTGCTGAAAAAGCTCTGGAACAAGTCGCAGCAGTATCTCAACTGGTACTGTAGCCTTGGCGGAATGCGCTTTGCAGGATCCCAAAACGACTGCATGATGCACATATACATAATGCAGCAGGTGGCCATGGCCGCCACTCCAGTAGACAAGAACTGGAGCGAGCAGAAGATGAAGGAGCTTGACGGGCTTGTCAACATGTACCGTGGAAAGGGAGGTTCGTTCGCCACAGAGTAACCAACAGTTCGCTTCAGACCATTAATGATAATAGAACAACCTGCAATATGGCTGCGCTGGATTTATCCGAGAGCCACTTGGCGCATGGACAAGCGTGAAAAGGCGGTGTATCTCACCTTTGACGACGGGCCTATACCCGAAGCCACACCTTTCATACTTGCCACTCTTGCCGAGTTCGGCATACGCGCCACGTTCTTCATGGTGGGCGACAATGTGCGCAAATATCCCGATTTGTACCGCAAAGTGGTGGAGGCTGGCCACCGCATAGGCAACCATACCTACAACCACATGGGCGGTTTCAAGCACACTATCAGCACATACAGCGCCAGTGCCCGCAAGGCCGATGAACTGCTGCACACCGACTTGTTCCGTCCGCCACACGGTTGGATGCGCCTTGACCAGTACTATTGGCTCGGCAGGAAGTACAGAATAGTGATGTGGGACCTTGTTACCCGCGACTATTCCAAGTGGATGACCGCCGAAGACGTGCTCAACAACGTGAAGAAGTATGCGCGCAACGGGTCGATAATCACGTTCCACGACTCTCTGAAGAGTATAGACAAGTTGCGCTACGCACTGCCAGAGTCGATTAAGTGGCTAAAGGAACAGGGCTATGAATTTAAGATATTTGAGTGAAAGCATAAAGGCCGAGGCTAAAAACCTCGGCTTTTTTGCTTGCGGCATAGCCAAGGCCACACCTGTCGAGTCTGGTATCGCCGCCGCTTTCGACGAGTGGCTTGCCCAAGGTGGCAATGCGGACATGGCATATATGGCCAACCACACCGACAAGCGCATGGATCCCAGGCTCCTTATGCCGGGTGTGAGGAGCATTGTGAGCGTTGCGCTCAGCTATGTTCCGCCCCAACGTATTCCCGATGGTGAGTTGCAGCTGGCAGCCTATGCCTATGGCTATGATTACCATAACGTTATGAAGGACAAACTGCGACACTTGGCCTTATTCGTGGAGCATTTGTTGGAAGAAAACGGGTACTCTGCCGGAGCAAATCGAGCAGTTGACAAGGCCAAAACTGCAAATAGTGATACACTTCCGGCTGATAGTTCCATCCAACAGTCAAACGTGGAAGAAAAGACCCCTCGCTTCCGCTGCTTCTGCGATACGGCTCCCGTGCTTGAACGCTACTGGGCGGTACAGGCAGGACTTGGCTGGATAGGGCACAACCGCCAACTTATCATCCCTAGGGCTGGCAGTATGTTCTTCCTTGGTGAACTGTTTCTTGACGTTGATTTGGCTTACGACAAACCTATAGCGAGCCGTTGTGGCTACTGCCGCGCCTGTCTCGATGCCTGTCCCACCGGTGCGTTGCACGAAACCATTTCCGGCTTCGACGCATACTCATGTCTTTCTTACCAGACAATAGAGAACCGCGGCTCTCTCTCGGCCTCCGCTGTGCGCTCAATGGGCGACTTTATCTATGGATGTGATCGTTGCCAACAGGCGTGTCCGTGGAATCGCTTTGCTCAACCAACCTCAGAGCCGTCATTGTGGCCGAAGGACGAACTGCTGGCCATGAAGAAAGCTGACTGGCAAACCCTTTCGGTTGATACTTATCGCCATCTGTTCAAAGGCAGTGCAGTAAAAAGGGCTAAATATGAGGGACTTATGCGCAATATAACCGCAGCTCTTGGCTCCGGCAACAACGACAGTAGCAAATAGCAGAGCAGGTCTATTGCGTTGACAAATACGGTTTTCTACATAAAGCGATACGTTTTTTTTGCAAAGGTCAACGTGATTTCTACAAAGATTGCATACGCCTTTTTGAAAGGGTGATGCGTGGATTTTCTTACCTTTGCACCATGATTATCCTTGCGACTCTATTGGCTTATTTCGCCGTGCTGCTCCTTGTGAGCCGTTTGGCGGGCGGACGCAGCAGTTCCAATGCCGCATTTTTCACTGCTAACAGACATTCTCCGTGGTATATGGTGGCCTTTGGCATGGTGGGAGCGTCCATTTCTGGCGTTACGTTCGTATCAGTTCCGGGCATGGTGCTCCACTCCGACATGACCTATTTACAGATGTGCCTTGGCTTCATCCCCGGCTATTTCATCGTAGCTTTTCTGCTTCTTCCACTGTACTATAGGCTTGGACTCACATCCATATATACCTACCTTGGAGAAAGGCTCGGCCCTGTGTCCTACAAGACGGGGGCATGGTTTTTCCTACTGTCCAAGGTGTCGGGCGCAGCTGTGGCGTTTTATGTCGTGTGCGCCCTGCTTCAGCGGTTTGTGTTCGATGCTTGGGACGTGCCGTTTGCCGTTACAGCCACGCTGATGGTGCTGCTGATATGGCTGTACACGCGCCGTGGAGGTATAAAGACGCTCGTTTGGACCGACAGTCTTCAGACCTTGTGCCTCTTTGCTGCCCTTCTGCTTATAATAGCCCATGTGGTGGAGTCGCTGGAATTGGGATGGGGCGGAGCTGCCAAGGCCATCTTCGACAGTCCGATGAGCCGTGTGTTTGTGTTTGACGACTGGTTTTCGCGCCAGAACTTCTGGAAACAGTTTCTCAGCGGCGTATTTGTTGTAGTGGTGATGACCGGTCTCGACCAGGACAAGATGCAGAAAAACCTCACTTGCCGCACGCTCCGCGATGCACAGAAGGACATGTGCTCCTATGGGTTCGCCTTTCTTCCGGCCAATTTCCTTTTCCTTTCGCTCGGCGTTCTGCTCGCCTTGCTTGCCATCAAGCAGGGCGTTGCGTTGCCAGCACAGGGCGATGAGCTGCTTCCGATGTTCGCTGCCACAGGCAGTCTCGGCACTCTGGCCATGGCTCTGTTTACTCTTGGCATCGTGGCTGCGTCGTTCAGCTCGGCCGACTCTGCGCTTACTTCGCTCACAACTTGCTTCTGCGTTGACATTTGTGGACGTCCCGACGACGAGAAGCTGCGCCATAGAACCCACTTCTTTATGGGATTGTTGTTCGTGGTGTTCATGTTGATGTTTCGTATGGTCAATTCCACGAGCGTCATCGATGCTATCTACATACTCGTGTCATACACCTACGGCCCGCTGCTCGGCCTTTTCGCCTTTGGACTGTTCACCAAGCGAGGTGTAAACGACCGTCTTGTGCCGTTCATAGCCGTGGCTTCACCACCCGTTTGCCTTGCTATCGACGTGATGGCAAGCCGCTTCTTGGGCTATAAGTTCGGCTATGAGCTGCTGCTGCTCAACGGTCTGCTCACCTTTTTCGGTCTGTTGACTGCGCCAGTCAGAAAGCGTAAGTGATTTTTGCCTGTATTGGCTATCATGAGAATGCCTAATGGCTATTACGAGGATATCTATTGACTATTATGAGAGGTAACGAATATATAGGTTAGTTGTAATAAAACAGCGCGGAAGAGTCGTTACAAAGCTGTCCAAAGGTTGGTCATTGTACTTCGTGGCGACGCTTTCGCGCTGTTATACATAAAATGTATGGCTTCTTCCTTGCCTTATTGTGCAGCAAGGAAGCGTTCGGCCTCTATCGCGGCCTGGCATCCTGAACCGGCTGCAGTGATGGCTTGACGGTAGTTGGGGTCAGCAACATCGCCGGCAACAAACACTCCCGGTATCTTAGTACGTGGTGTTCCGTCGGTTTTCTTCAGGTATCCCTGTTCGTCTGTATCCAACCACTGCTTGAAAACGTCGCTGTTTGGCTTGTGGCCGATGGCGAGAAAGAATCCGTCGATGGCGATGTCGATGCGTTCCTCATCGGGTTCGCCCTTGCGTTTCAGCAAGTGGGCACCTTCAACACCGTTGTCTCCGTAGAGTCCGATGGCGTTGTGCTCAAACAATATTTCGATATTCTCGGTCTGCATCACTCTCTGTTGCATCACGTCCGACGCCCTTAGGTAGGGCTTGCGCACTATAAGATATACTTTCTTAGCCAGTCCGGCCAGATAGAGAGCGTCTTCGCAAGCCGTGTCGCCGCCGCCCACTACCGCAACCGTCTTCTTTCGGTAGAAGAAACCGTCGCATGTGGCGCACGCCGACACCCCTTGGCCGTTGTATTTGCGCTCGTCGTCGAGTCCAAGATACTTGGCTGAGGCTCCCGTGGCTATGATTACCGTGTCGGCCTCAATCACGTGGCCGTCCTCGGTGGTCAGTTTGTAGGGCGCAGCCGACAGGTCTGCCTCCACTATCTCGCCATCTCTGATGTCGGCACCGAAGCGTTCGGCCTGTTCCCTTATGTCCATCATCATCTGGTTACCGTCCACTCCCTGCGGATAACCAGGGAAGTTCTCCACCGTAGTGGTCTGCGTCAATTGTCCTCCGGGTTGCAGTCCGCTATACTCTATGGGCTTCAGGTTTGCCCTTGCCGCATAGATTGCCGCGGTGTAGCCTGCAGGTCCGCTGCCCACGATGAGGCATTTCGTATGTTCCGTTGTCTGTGTCATGTTCTTCCAATCGCCTTTATTTCAGCAGCTCCTCTATCTTTGCAGCGATGTTCTCGATGCTCTCCGTAGGTTCAAAGCGTGCCACAACCATACCCAACTTGTTGGTAAGGAACTTCGTGAAGTTCCATTTTATGTCGGCGCTCTCCTTGTAATTGGGGTCAGCCTTGCTCAGCATCTCGTCCAGTAACGGGGTGAGGGGGTGATTGGCATCCCATCCGGCAAAGCCGCGCTGCTCTTTCAGAAACTTGTAGAGCGGGTCTGCATCATCGCCGTTAACCTTTATCTTTTTGAAACGGGGGAACTCCGTTCCGTAGGTCAGCTTGCAGAACTGGTGAATTGACTCATCGGTGCCTGGAGCCTGCTGTCCGAACTGGTTGCAAGGGAAGTCCAGTATCTCGAAACCCTGGCTGTGGTACTTCTCGTACAACTTTTCCAGTTCCTCATACTGTGGTGTAAAACCGCACTTGGTAGCCGTGTTCACTATGAGCAACACCTCGTTGGCATACTCTTTCAGAGCCACATCTTTGCCTTTTCTGTCTTTGACAGAGAAATCGAAAACAGTTTTCATCTCGTTTTTCTATGCAATATATTCTAATGTAATATTCTTGGAGTGCAAATTTAATCATTTTCTTATTTTCAACAAAGGTTCATTTGCCGATTATTATTTGGGCTGTTCCAAAAATGCCGGCGTGGCGTTTGCAAAGCCAATGCCCGCCGTTGGTTTGAGGAAGTGCCATATTTACGATGCGTAAGTGCCATGTTTACGGGGCGCAAACTGGCTGTTTGCATTTTTGCAGCTGCGAGTAGCGCTTCTGTACCCGATTATTTGTACCTTTGCAATGTTTGGAAAGCACTCGTGTGTAGCCGCGTTTCCGCTGATGAAGGCAGCGAACGGCACCGGGAAAGGCTATCTTGAACCATCAGAAAAGCAATATTGGAGTAGAAAATGAAGAAGTTTATCCTCGACCTGACGGTGAAGTCGGTGGAGCGTGTCAGCGACAAACACATACTGTTGCGGCTCACCGACAGCAGCCCACTGCCGGAAATGAAGCCCGGACAGTTCGTTGAAGTGCGCATAGACGGCTCGCAGTCCACATTCTTGCGCCGTCCCATATCCATCAACTTTGTAGATTACAAAGCCAACGAGCTGTGGTTGCTCGTGGCACTTGTGGGCGACGGCACCCGCCAGTTGGCCAAACTCGTTGCTGGACAGAAACTCAACTGTGTGCTGCCTCTGGGCAACGGTTTCACCATGCCCAGTTCCGCATCGGAACATCTGCTGCTTGTTGGCGGTGGAGTAGGGGTTGCGCCGCTGCTGTACATGGGAGCCGTGATGAAGAGCCGTGGTGTCGAACCTACGTTTCTGCTCGGCGCACGCAGTGGAAGCGACCTCCTTCAGCTCGACTTGTTTAATAAGTACGGGCGTGTGTTCATTACCACTGAAGACGGAACGGCGGGAGAAGCTGGCTTTGTCACAAACCATTCCATCCTGAATGGTGAACATTTCGACCGTATAGCCACCTGTGGGCCAAAGCCAATGATGGTGGCTGTGGCACGCTATGCTGTCCATGCCAGTGTTGACTGCGAGGTTTCGCTCGAAAACATGATGGCCTGCGGACTTGGGGCTTGCCTCTGCTGCGTGGAAAAGACCGTGGAGGGCAATCTGTGTGTGTGCAAGGATGGACCAGTGTTTAACGTTAAGCAACTACTATGGCAACTCTGAATGTAGAAATAAAAGGATTGAGTCTGAAAAATCCCGTGATGACTGCATCGGGAACGTTCGGCTACGGACTGGAATTTGCCGACTTCATGCCCCTCGATGGCATCGGCGGCGTCATCGTGAAAGGCACTACGCTGCATCCGCGCCAAGGCAATGACTATCCCCGTATGGCCGAAACCGCCGGCGGAATGCTCAACTGCGTGGGATTGCAGAACAAGGGCGTAGACTATTTCTGTACGCATATCTATCCGCAGATAAAGGACATAGACACCAATATGATTGTCAATGTGAGCGGTTCGTCGCCCGAAGACTATGCCGAGTGTGCTGCCCGCATTGACGCTCTTGACAAAATACCGGCCATAGAGCTTAACATTTCCTGTCCCAACGTCAAGGACGGTGGCATGGCTTTCGGTGTTACATGCGCCGGAGCTGCGTCGGTGGTGAAGGCTGTGCGCCGTAGTTACCACAAGACTCTCATAGTGAAACTGTCGCCCAACGTGACCGACATCACCGAGATTGCTCGTGCCTGTGAGGCGGAAGGTGCCGACAGCGTGTCGTTGATCAATACGCTTATGGGCATGGCTGTGGACATTGAGAAGCGCAAACCGCTGCTGAGCATAGGCACAGGCGGTCTTAGCGGCCCTTGTGTAAAACCGGTTGCATTGCGAATGGTGTGGCAGGTGGCTCGCGCAGTGTCCATTCCCGTGGTGGGACTTGGAGGCATAATGACCGCAGAAGATGCCATTGCCTTCCTTATGGCTGGGGCTACGGCCATTGAAGTGGGCACGGCCAATTTCATAGACCCGGCAGTGACCATAAAGATACGCGACGGAATCAATTCGTGGCTCGATGCCCACGGATGCAAATCCGTTACGGAAATCATCGGCGCATTGAACGCTTAGCGGTGCTGTAAAGGCAGACCACAATAGGCTAGCGGCTCACTGATTGTCGGAAATATTGCCGACAGACAGTGAGCCGTTGCCGTCTGTATGCGTCAAACGATATGGAAATTTGACATAAGTCAGCGATATTTGTCCGCTGGGATGTTACATTACCGCATTTTCGCTACATTTGTCTAACCCTAAATCTTTGATTAACCACTAAAAACCAAAACTAAATGAAATCAAAAACTACCAGATTGTTATTCTTGGGAGCCATGTTCGCCGGCACAAATCTAAGTGTTGGCGCACAGCAGTTGGCTTTCCCAGAGGCACAAGGGTGGGGACGCTTTGCAACGGGCGGCCGCACAGGAAGTGTCTATCACGTGACCAACCTCAATGACAGTGGCACCGGCTCCTTCCGCGATGCTGTCAGCCAGCCGAACCGCATCGTTATTTTTGATGTGTCGGGAGTGATTAAGATTAACTCGCGCATTGTTTTCTCAAAGAATCTTTATGTGGCAGGCCAGACAGCTCCGGGCGAAGGCATCGTTGTCTATGGCGACGGAGTCTCCTTTTCTGGTGCTGACAATATCATAGTGCGCCACATCCGCTTCCGCATGGGGCACGGTGGCACATCGGGAAAGGACGCTGCCGGAGTGGCCAACGGCAAGAGCATGATATTCGACCACTGCTCTTTTTCGTGGGGACTGGACGAGGTGTTCTCCATCAATCCCGACGGCAAGGGCACAACTCCGCAGCTCATTACCATATCCAACAGCATTATAGGACAGGGACTGCTCAGCCACTCGGCCGGAGGACTTATGCAGAGCGACTCAATCACGCTCTACCGCAACTTCTACTGCGACAACAGTACCCGAAACAACAAGATGAAGGGATGTTTGCAGTATGTGAACAACATTGTGTATAACTGGAGTAGCGGCTGCTTGCTCATGGGGGGCGACTCGTCGGGCAAGTCGTGGGTGAACGCAACCAACAACCTTTTCATCAACGGTCCGTCGGGTGGCGGCAACGCAATAACCAGCGGCAACAGCGATTTCAACATCTATGCCGAGGACAACTGGCAGGACAAGAACTGCAACGGCGTGTTTGACCCCTACGAAATACCCCACAGCGAGTATGGCGGTGGCCCGACTTTCGCCTCAGAACCGTTCAACTATCCGGTCTTGAAAACGTGGAAGGCCACACAACTCGTGGACAGCCTGCTGCCAACCGTGGGCGCAAGTCTGCCTTACCGCGACATGGCCGACTTCTATATGGTGCATCAGGTCAAGTCGTTCGGCAAGGAGGGCGCTCTTCTCTCCACCGAAGAGCAACTGCCGTTTGGTGCTCCGACATCGTGGGCGGTCAAGTCGTTTGACAAGCCTGTGGACTCTGACGGCGACGGAATGCCTGACGAGTGGGAGAAAGCCAACGGCACAGACCCCGCAAAGGACGATGCCATGACCATTGCTGCCAATGGTTACGCCAACATAGAGAACTACATAAACAGTCTGAACGCAGAGAACCGTCCTGTATTCCTGCGCACTCCGTTGTTTCTGACAACCACTGGCTCTACCGACAAGGCCATTACCTTGGGATGGTCGAACTATACGGAGGGAGAGGACGGACTCATTCTGGAGCAGAAGGACGGCGACGAATACAAGGAAGTGGCGCGAATAGACGCCGACGCAGAGGCTTATACAGTCACGGGACTGACCGCCGGCACAGCCTACAGCTTCCGTCTCCGTGCCTATAAGGGCGATGTCTATTCGGAATATGCCGAGCTTGACACCAAGACACAGCCAGAACAGGTGGATATGGTGGACTGCGACAGCTTCGTTGGCGACGACAACAACTGGCTCATTGCCCCGCTTGCCGACTCTACGGTGACGCTTTCCGGCTCGGTAGAGAAGGAGGCTGTGGTGGTGCGCACCGATGCCGACGTGACTATCTCGGGTGACGGCTCGCTCGACGGCAAGGCTTCGCTCAACAAAACCGGTGCCGGCAAGCTCACTGTGGAGACTGAAAACGGATACACGGGAGCCACTGTACTGCACCACGGAGTGTTCTCCTTTGCCACGCTCAAGAACGGTGGCGAGAAGAGTGCGCTTGGTGCTTCGGTGGAATACGGCCAGAACTGGATTTGGGACGGCGGTGTGTGGAACTATACTGGTGCATCTACCGCCACCAACCGCGACGCAAAGATTTACAGCGACACGGAGTTCAACATTGAAAACGCGTCGACCGTGACCATGAACGGCAGCATCGAAGGCGAAGGAAAGGTGACGATAAGCGGCAGGGGAACGGTGGTTCCGGCCTCGCAGTCATTCTTCAAGTATGGCAATACGGAACTGAAAGACGGCGGAACGCTGAAACTTACCTATGTGAAGTCGCTGACGGAAAAGAAGGTCTATCTCGATGAAGACGAGACAAACAACAAACTAATCATGTCGGGCGGCAACTTTACCGTGGAGAACGGCGGCGGTCTGGAACTCACCTACTGGTTCCCGATAGAAGTAACCGAGGGCACTTACTCCACTTTTGCCATAAACAAGAATGCACATCTGCGCAACAACGTGACAGGCTCCGGCACTTTGGAATACAAGATTCCGTATGTCCGCGAGTATCTGGAGGGCGACTGGACCAAGTTCTACGGAACTCTCGTGGCCAATGGCGTAGGCTCCGACAAGGACGGTTCGCAGCTTATGTTCCAAAAGGGCTTCAGCGGAATGCCCAATACCAAGATTTACTTGAAGGGCAACACCCGCATTGTCTGCTGGAACACCAACGACGAGCAGTACATAGGCGGCCTTAGCGGCGACAAAGGCACGTATCTTAGTGCATCGTCGAAGAACACTACCAATGCACAGATGATTTGGCACGTGGGCGGAGCCAATACAGACGAGACCTTCAACGGCACTATCGACAACAAGACTTCTGCCCAAAAGGATGCCAATACCTATATAGTCAAGGAGGGTTCGGGCATCTGGCGACTGACCGGAACCAACACTTTCAAAGGTTCGACAAAGGTGAACAAGGGTACGCTTGTGGTCAACGGAACTAACTCTGGCACCGGGGCTGTGACAGTAAATGCCAACGCCACACTGCGCGGCGAGGGTACTGTGGCCGGCAAAGTGACTGTGGTTAGCGGCGGTACAGTGGCTGCCGGCGACACGGTGGTAAACGCCAAGGTGCTGAAACTCACGGGCGGCTGTACTGTAAACGAGGGCGGCATTGTGGAAACCGCATTGGTGTCGAACGAAACCAAGGCCGTGTCCAACAGGATAAAGGTTACGGGCAACTTCACGGTGAACAATGCGGTGTTGAACCTTGACGTTACTGAGGCTGAAACGTTTGCCAATGACAAGTCGTTCTACGTGTTCGACCTCAGTTCCGCCACAGTCAGCGGCACAGGCTTCGCTTCTATAGAGCCGGAGCGCCCGTCGGCCACACAGGTGTGGGACATTTCCGAACTGCTTACCAAGGGCGTGATATACGTGCGCGACGCTTCTTCTACTGGCATAAACGCAGTTAAGGTTGAAAAGGCTGACGCTCCTAAGTACAGTCTGAACGGTTTTCGCCTCAACGGCAATGCCAAGGGACTGTATATCCAGAACGGAAAGAAGCACGTTAGCAAGTAACGCCATGACCGAGGCTGCCGCTGAAAGTTTGTCCGTGGCAGCTTCATAACGAGTCTGGCGACTGTGTTATAATAGCAACCGCACCGGTCAAATACTCCAAACCCGTCTGTCAGCACATTGCTGGTAGGCGGGTTTGACGTGTTTGGCAATAAAACGCAATAGGCTTCATTGGCCATCGAAGTCAGAAAAGGTAAGGGCAATAATGCGCAAAGGTGACGTTTACGCATCGTAAACATCACCTTTGCCAATCTCTAATGCGAGGTCTTTTGTGACGGTCAGCCTGTCATTTCGTGCTGTTGAGCAGCTTGTCTATCTCCTCAAACTGTTTGCCACGGTTCAGGTTGAGGTATATTTTGTAGAGTGCCGGTGCCCACTTCTGCTTGTCGTTAGGGGCAAGCTCACGGCATTTCTCCATGTATGGCAAAGCCTTGCCGTACAGTTTCATTATGCTTTTCTTTTGTTGGCGTGCATTAGAAGCCTCTTCCGCAACCAAAATCTTGTTCATATAGGCCATACCGGCGTTGTAGTAGGCATCGGGAATGGTGTCGTTGAGGCCAATCAGAGTATCGGTTGTGGCGATGCACTCGTCATATCGGCCGAGGTTGAGCAGCGCCGTTGACTTGGCAAACAGGAACAGAAGGCTTGTGGAGTCGGTAGCCAAAGCTTGATCAGCCACCTGCAAAGCCTTGTCGGTCTTGCCGTGTCCGGTGTGGTAGTCTATGAGGTGGGTGAAGAAGTATTCCGACTTCGGGAACTTGGAAAAGCCCTCTTCCAGAGTGGCAAGCCATGCCGTGTCGTTCTTTTCCGTATTGTAAGCCTCGGACATATACATGAGCAGAAACTGCAGGTTGGCCGTGTCGCGGCGTGCCATGTCGGCGTAGCGCAGCGTGAGGCTTGGGTTGTTGAGCTTGGCTCCGCAGAATGTCGCCCAGTATGCTGCCTTTTTCAGCGTAGTGTCGGTTTGTTCATAGTTGTAACCCGTGAACAGGGGCTGCTTGGTGCAGTCGATGTATGTGTCGAAGAAGGTGAATGCCGAGGCGTAGTCTTTCTTCCGGGTGTGGAAAGTGCCGCCGAAATACAGGTTGGGACGCAACTTGTTGAGCAGTTCTGCGTGCTTGTTCCGGTATTTGGGCTTTGATTTGCCGTTCTTTTGCGGCTGTGCGTCAATGCTGTCGAGCGATTCGAGTATGGAGAACATCCGCTTGGTGAGGTTGAATATGAGCGCCGTGTCATAGTTCTGCTTGAGATACAGCTTCTCGTTGCCCTGCTCATACTGGCGCAACACCGCCTGGTGCCACATCAGATACACCTTCGGGTTCTTTCTCCCGGCGGAATCCTTGGCCACAATGTCGGCCATGAGTTTCTCCGCCTTGTCGAAATCCTTGCCGCTCTTAATATAAGACCGTGCCTGTGAAAGCTCTTTGCGTTGAGCGTTCAGGCACGGTGCTGTTGTCAATAGTAAGAGAAGCGTTGTCAGTATTTGCTTCTTCATGCTTTGAATTGGATTGAATGTAAAGGACGGTACGGAGGATTTGTTCCGCACCGTCCCATGCTTGTTTGTTTGGTAGACCTTCTTTGTCTGTCAGATCAGCCTTCCTTGTTTGCTTTGGTTGGCTTTCCTTCTTTGTCTGTCAGGTCTTATTGGTTGAGCAACTTCTCGTACTCAGCTGACTTTTCCTTGTCGCCCAGCGAGTAGTAAACCTGATACAGAGCGTATGCCCAGTTGACAGACTTGCGCTCGGGGTCAAGTTCCTGAGCCTTGAGCAGATAGGTCTTGGCCTCGTTCAGTATGGCTTTCACCTTTGCTGCGTTGTCTGTAGTGAGTCGTCCGGTCTTCTTGTCGGCCAACTTGTCCTTTGTCTCAATGGCTTTGGAGTTGAGGCTCGTGCCGATATTGAATACCACGGCGGTGAAATTAGGGTCTATTTCCAGGGCTTTCTTGTACGAAGCGATAGCGTCGTCCCATTTTCCTGCTCTCATTTCAGTCTCACCCTTGATGGCCCAGGCCATCTTGTTGTCAGGCACGATGGTCACTTCTTCGTTTATCCATGCCTGCTTCTTGTCAGGATGCTCGTTGTAGTAGGAGATGAGCATGTTGAAATACCTGTTTTCCTGCGGCTTTGCCTTGTGCAGAGCCATCAGGTCGGAGATGAAAGCGGCCGAGTCGGCAGCTGTCTTACAGTTCTCTCTCTTGGAGAACAGCAGTATCTCGTCGGCATCAGCCTTCAGTTTCTCTGCCTCTTCCTTCAGCTGTGCGTCGTTGGGGTTGAGGTTGATGTCGTTGTCGGCGCACTCCTTGCAACGCTGTGCATACTTTATGGCTGTCTCATAGTCCTTGAGCTGGTAGCCAACGAGTCCGGTATAGTAGGCGAACTGCGAGATAAACTTGTCCTTGGACAGGTCTACACCGGTAAACAGCGGAGAGTCGTGCGAGTCAACATACAGTTTGAACGCCTCAAGAGTGGAGGCCATGTCCTTTTTGTTGTTGAAGTATTGTCCAGCCTGAAGGCACACGATGCGCAGTTGCTGTCCCTTGGTCTGGTTGTCCTTGCGGTAGCGCAACTTCACCTTTCCCTTTTCGTTGGGCTGGGCATCGTATTTGTCACACTCAATGGCAGCCTTCATGGCAGCTACACCGGCCTTGTACATGGCCAAAGTGTCAAATGGGGTCTTCTCCTTTTTGGTGGTGTTCTCCACTTCAATGGTAGAATTCTTCACGTAAATCTGATACTGGTCCTGACATTCCTTGTTCCACTTTTCAGCTTCTTCCTCGGCTGTCTGACCAAAGGCAGATGTGGCTAATGCGGCCATTGCTGCCATCATCATTGCTTTTCTCATATTTGTACTAATATTGGTTTGATTGTCGGTTGTTATTTCTTTGTCTCTTGTTCTGCCATACGGCTTTATTCTTCACCGTTTTCCGTGGTTTCGGTAGCGGCTGTCTCTGTGGTTTCATTGGTGTCCGCAGATGCATTTCCGCTATTTGAAGCGAGGTCGGAGTTCATCCTGTCGGCAGTCTCTTCAAACTCGGTCTGGCTTTCCATTTCGGCCACTTCCTCGTCTGTTGCGCTCATCACCTTGCATACGCTGGCGATAGTGTCGTTCTTCTTGGTGAGGTTTATTAGGCGCACGCCCTGTGTGGCGCGTCCCATGACACGCACATCGGCCACCTTCATGCGGATGAGTATGCCGCTCTTGTTTATAATCATGAGGTCGTTCTCGTCGGTAACCACCTTGATGGCCACGAGCCGTCCGGTCTTTTCCGTTATTCCGAGCGTCTTCACTCCCTTGGCTCCGCGCGCTGTCTTGCGGTAGTCCTCCACATCGCTGCGCTTGCCGTAGCCGTTTTCGCTCACCACCATGATGGTTTCCTTCTGCGGGTCGTTCACGCAAACCATGCCTACCAGTTCGTCGTCGCCGCCGTCAAGGCGCATGCCGCGTACACCGGTTGACACACGTCCCATGACACGCACCTCGTTTTCATTGAAGCGTATAGCGCGTCCGTTGCGGTTGGCGAGCACAATCTCGTTGTTGCCGTTCGTGAGGCGAACGCCGATAACCCTGTCGTCGTCAACGATGTTGATGGCAATCACACCATTGGCTCTTGGACGGCTGTAGGCCTCAAGACACGTCTTCTTGATAGTTCCTTTCTTTGTGGCAAACATGACGTAGTGGCTCTTGAGGAACTCTTCGTCGTTGAATTTGCTTATGCGCAGCACCGCATTGATGGCATCGTCTGGTTCTATGTTGAGCAGATTTTGTATTGCCCTGCCCTTTGAACTCTTGTTGCCCTCTGGTATTTCGTAGCACTTCAGCCAGTAGCAGCGGCCTTTCTGGGTGAAGAAGAGCAGCGTGTTGTGCATTGTGGCCGGATAGATATACTCCGTGAAGTCCTCGTCGCGGGTGTTCGCTCCCTTGCTTCCCACTCCTCCTCGGCTTTGCTCGCGGAACTCCGACAGGGCGGTGCGTTTGATGTATCCGAGGTGGCTTACGGTTATGACCACAGGGTCGTTGGGATAGAAGTCTTCGGCGTTGAACTCTTCGCTCGAATACTTTATCTCCGTGCGGCGCACATCGCCGTACTTCTCCTTGACCTCCTGCAACTCTTCCTTCATCACCTGCTTGCACAGTTCCGGGTCGTCGAGTATTGCCTGCAGATGGGCAATCAGTTTTTCCAACTCCTCAAACTCCTGATGCAGCTGGTCCATTTGCAGGCCGGTCAACTGGCGCAGACGCATATCCACAATGGCGCGTGCCTGTATCTCGTCGAAGTTGAAACGCTGCATGAGGTTGTTCACAGCCTCCTGCGGAGTCTTTGATGCACGTATTATGTGCACCACCTCGTCGATGTTGTCGCAAGCCACGATGAGTGCTTCGAGTATGTGTGCGCGGTCCTGTGCCTTCTTCAGGTCAAATTTCGTGCGGCGTATCGTCACGTCATGGCGGTGGTCAACAAAGTGGCGCACGCAGTCTTTGAGCGAAAGCAGCCTTGGACGGCCCTTAACCAGCGCGATGCAGTTCACGGAGAATGAGCTTTGCAGGGCTGTCATCTTGAACAGCTTGTTGAGAATCACGTTGGCGTTGGCCTCGCGCTTCACATCCACAACGATGCGCATGCCCTGTCGTCCCGACTCGTCGTTGACATTGCTTATGCCTTCTATCTTCTTTTCGGTGGCAAGGTCGGCGATGTATTTCACCAGGTCGGCCTTGTTCACACCGTAAGGTATTTCCGTCACCACGATCTTGTCGTGGGTATCGCCGCTTTCAATCTCGGCTTTGGCGCGCATCACTATGCGTCCGCGTCCCGTTTCGTAGGCGTCGCGCACTCCCTGTATACCATAAATGTATGCTCCGGTGGGGAAGTCGGGAGCCTTGATATGCTCCATCAGTCCGTCGGTGTCTATGTCGGGATTGTCTATATAGGCGCAGCAGCCGTCAATAACCTCACAGAGGTTGTGTGTAGGTATGTTTGTGGCCATACCCACGGCTATACCGTTGCCTCCGTTCACCAGCAGGTTGGGTATCTTGGTGGGCATCACCGACGGCTCCTGAAGCGAGTCGTCGAAGTTGTTCACCATGTCCACGGTGTCCTTCTTGAGGTCGTCCATTATGTGCTCGCCCATTTTCGACAGTCGGCACTCTGTGTATCGCATGGCTGCAGGTGAGTCGCCGTCCACCGAGCCGAAGTTTCCCTGTCCGTCAACGAGCGTGTAGCGCATGTTCCAGTCCTGTGCCATACGCACAAGTGCGCCATATACGGAGCTGTCGCCGTGTGGGTGGTACTTTCCGAGTACCTCTCCAACCACGCGGGCGCACTTCTTGTATGGTTTGTCACTTGTGTTTCCGATACCCATCATACCGTATAGTATACGGCGGTGTACCGGCTTGAATCCGTCACGCACATCGGGTAGGGCTCTTGCCACGATTACTGACATGGAGTAGTCGATGTACGACGACTTCATTTCTTCCTCGATGTTGATCTTGATAATCCTGTCTTGGTCTAATGTCTGGTCCATTTGTTTCTTTTAAGTCGGGCACTTGAGATTAGGTAAACCCGTCATACCTTATTATATTAGCGTGGTGGCGGTGTTCGTTGTGCCGCCTTCCGAGCATAGCCTGCCAGCATTTCCGGTCATTGTGTCAGCCTTACCCTTTCGGGGCGTTTTCGCTTCTAAGGCCATTTGCGGCCGTTCTGACGGCTTTGTGCATGCATTTAGCGCCCAAAGTTACTGTTTTTTTCCGACCTGTGCAACGATGCAAGACTTTTAGGACAATGCTTTCGGACGATTAAGCGCAAATAGGGTAGGGCGGATTGTCATTATATGGGTATTTCTATAAATTAGTGTTTACTCCTTTTACATTTTTTCTTTTAGTACCAAGGCTATATCTTCAACGATACCTGTAACAAGTGCGTTGCCCATAAGGAAAGCACGGCGTAAGTCTGTTGACCCAAATGTATGATTGTCGGGAAACATATTCAGACGTTCCAGTTCTACGGGTACAAGGCGGCGGTAACGTCCGCTTTCCGTCTTGATGATGTGCTTAAAGCGAGAAGGCCCTGCACCCCCTTCGCCTGTGATAATGGTTCTTGATGCACGGTCGAGATAATCAGGAAATGCCATTGCCCCTTCACTGTAGTTATATTCAAAACCTGTTGACTTGTTGATTCGCTTCAGTGATTTTGACCCTTTTTGATACTCCCATTTTGGTAAGTCTTCTTCCGGAATGTAAAAATCATTTGGCACAACAGTTTCATCGACAAGAATGTCACCCAGAGTTATATATGGCCCATCATATACGGGAAGAGTATCAAGTGTATAAACCCTGCCGTTGGCCATTACTCCCGAATTTTTGAACGGACTTTCTTTTTCCCCTTTGTTGAAGTTTTCCGAGACATTGGCAATATCATCGTTTATGCTAAAAGAAGAGGCCTTACTGTTTTTCTTCTGGCATGGGAAAGCCTTTGGCATGATACCATGTTGTAGTATCCAGTCAAACTTGTCTCCAATTTCTCCAAACTGTGTTGCAAGTGGCGTTCCTTTGTGATAAGCAACGATGTAAGTGCGGCGACGACGTTGTGGCATACCGTAGTCGGCAGCATTAATTATACGCCACTCCACGGTGTAGCCAAGGCTTGACAAGGAAGACAGAATGATGGCAAAATCGCGCCCACGCTGCTTGGCTGGCGAGTTAAGAAGACGGTCTACGTTTTCAAACATTAGATAATTGGGACTCTTTTCGCCCTTTTCCTTTAATATACGGTATATTTGCCACCATAGAACTCCTTTCTTGCCTTCAATGCCGCCTGACTTTTGAAGGGTCGTGGCAACGGAGTAGTCTTGGCAAGGGAAACCACCACAAAGTAAGTCGGCATCAGGAATTTCGTCGGTTGGAACGGCAGCAATGTCCTCATTGGAGTGTCCGTCTGCACCAAAACGACGACAATAGATAATGCTTGCATCCTGACGTTTTGTTGTTGGTTCCCACTGGTTGCTCCAAATCGTCCTAAAATGTTTTGAAGCCCGTTCCAAGCCTATTCTAAAGCCACCAACACCAGCAAACAGTTCTACAACCTTTATGTCATTGCCTGCAACTTCCGGAATGGTGTTGTCAAACAGGCCAAGTTCTATAACTCGCTGATGGGCATTTGCCGAATATTCCGCAACTGGTTCACACAGCATGCTGCTGTCTCCCATTTCTGTTTCTTCTATCTTATAGTTCATTCTCTATGATGTTCTTCACGTATTTCTGATTAAACCAATAACAATATTTGTGTGCCATTCCGCCATTCGGGTTTCCTGTCAAATCGTCTGCCACTCTTGCCTTAGGGCGAACATGGAATTTTCGGTCATCTTTCAGACTCCAAAAGTAGTCAGGATTAATGTGGTTGTCCAACACGTTTTGCCGTATATTGTTCCAATACTGTTGAGCCGTGACAAGGTCTTCCTGCGGCATTGTCCAAAACGCTACCTTCTCCAATATAAACTCAGGCTCGGCCTTTCCATTTGGAAATTGTATCATATTGTCTGTCTCGCGAAAGATGACAAACAGAAATCTGCTGGTGAAGATTTCGTATAGCCTTGAGTCAGTCCATTCTTCACAGTCGAAAACTTCTTGGTAGTCGATATTCTCAAACGACATAGCCTCTTTTATCACTCCTGTTTCCCTTATTCTGATAGTCTTCATCGTAAGCCCGGACTTCTCAAATTCTTCCGACTTGTTCACATTGCTGACTTTTCCTTTCCCCGCTATTGTGTTTGACACGATAAAGTATTTTGATTTTGACATTGAAGGTTCAACATCAAGCATTCTACAAATCTGGCGATAGGTCTTGCCGCAGTATGGGGCGAACCTGTCCTGCAAAATTTTCTCAGCGGAATTGCCTCTAAGCTCCTCTATGGAAAACATTGTTTCCATAGGAGATAGTGAAATGTCGAAATTGCAATAAGCACCGTCTTGGCTATTCTTTTTCACTTCGTCAAGTACATGGCGCATATATGCCATCTTCAAACTCCAAGCACGACGCGGCGCACCAATATCGCTGTTGTGCTGTGGCATTAGCGAATCTCCTTTCTGGCCTTTACGGCAAGCTCCGAGATACATCGTGTCTCCTTCCGACAATGTATGCGCTTGACCATTCCTTATTTTTTCGATAATAGTCTCATAGTCATTGCGGATAATCAAAAGGTCTTTCTCCGGTATCTTCCACAGCACTGCGAAAAGGAACTGAAGGTCAAGTTTTGACACCTTGGGGTTATGCAGATAGAACAGGATAAGCATAACAAGGCACTTCTGGTAGAAGTGAGACTTTTCAAACGGCTTGTTCCAGTCTGCGGTATAGTTTATCATGCAGCATACAAGCCTTTCCTTTATCAGCAATTCTTTTTTTGCAGATTCTTTCAGCGGTGTACACTTCAGTTCTGCATTTACCAATGCAAAGTCTGCCTCTTGTCGTGAATTGATGTCGTATTTGAAAAACAACTCTTCCACCAACTGTCCCAAACCACCTTTACCCTTGTGTTCTTCCGCATCAGGGGCAAAGTCTCTTAGGCATTTGTTTACCAGCTGCTTGCTGTAATTGAAGATTGACGATATGTCCTTTTCGTCGTATGGCAAATTCATCATCATTCGTTCTCTGTCGTTTCTCGCCTTTCTGTCAGGGAATCACGGGAACGTTTGCCGCTCCGTTCTTCTTATGCTTGATGGGATGAAATTTGTAAAAAATCTCAGTGTGTCAAGTACAAGAGCCATGGTAAACGCCTTTCCCCATGTATTAGTGTGTCCTCTCCGTTATTAGCATGACTTCTGCAAAAGGGACCATTGCAAAAATACGAATAAAGGCTGATACGGCAAAGCGTAATTACCACTATCTTTGCACCCGAATTGTAAAGGGACAGAGACAAGATGGATTTGAAAAGACTTGGCGGCAAGATAGCCGGCAATCCGAAAATGACCGACGGCACGGTGTATTCTATGCTCATAATCTGTAGCATCTCGCATTTTCTCAACGACATGATACAGTCGATTATACCGTCAATATACCCAATGGTGAAAGACAAGTTTGGCTTCTCGTTCGCCCAGATAGGCATCATTACGCTGGTGTTCCAAATGACGTCGTCTATACTGCAACCGTTCACCGGGCTGTATGCCGACAGACATCCGCGCCCCTACGCCCTGTCTGTGGGCATGTGCTTCACCTTGGCCGGCTTGCTGCTGCTGGCCTTTGCCTCCAACTATGGGCTGATACTCGTGGCCGTGGGTGTGGTGGGGCTTGGTTCGTCGGTGTTCCATCCCACAGCGTCGCGAGTTGCCCAGATGGCTTCGGGAGGCAGAAAGAGCTTGGCGCAGTCTATATTTCAGGTGGGAGGCAACGGCGGACAGGCAGCCGGACCGCTGCTGGCGGCCGCCATTGTGTTGCCGTTTGGCCAGCATGCAATATCGTGGTTTGCCTTGGCCGCCTTGGCTGCTGCGCTCATCATGGTGAGGCTGGGCAAATGGTACAAGCTGCGCATGAGCTATGTGACCACGCATCCGCAGAAGCAGCCCCTACTGAACACCTCCATATCGAAGCGGGCCAAATATGGTGCGCTGCTGATTCTCGTGCTGCTCATATTCTCGAAATACTTCTACACGGCTTGTATCACGAGCTATTTTACGTTTTTTCTCATCGACAAGTTTGGCATGAGTGTGCAGTCTTCACAGCTGTGCCTGTTTGTTTTTCTTGCTGCCTTTGCCATAGGCACCGTGGCCGGCGGACTGTTTGGCGACCGTTTTGGACGCAAGTATGTTATATGGTTCTCCATACTTGGGGCAGCCCCGTTTGCCATGCTGATGCCGTATGTCGGCTTGACGCTCACGCTTGCCTGTGCCTTCCTTGCCGGACTGGTCATAGCGTCGGCCTTTTCGTCGATAGTGGTTTATGCCACAGATCTGATGCCCGACAAGACAGGCATGATAGCTGGGGTGTTCTTCGGGCTGATGTTCGGTCTTGGAGGCCTTGGCTCGGCCTTCTTCGGTTGGCTTGCTGACAAGACCAGCATAGAGTTCATATTTCAGGTAAGCGCGTTTCTTCCGCTGCTCGGCATCATAGCCATGTTCCTTCCAAACACTCAGAAGGGGGAGAAGCAAAAGGCTTAGCGGCGATTGAAAGATAGCATTAAGTTGTTGCTTTCTTTAAGGTTGCTTAAAAGGAGGACAGAACAACAAAGCGGCGACCCTCACAGGCCACCGCTTTATATCTTCAATAGGTATTAGTCTTTTTAAGGTAAAAAGATTGTTTTTCAGGATAACAGTCACAAAGGTAAGCCTTTTCCGATAAAGTACAAAAACAATTCTTTGTTATTTTTAAGCAAAAAATGTTGTGTGGGAGCACAGTCCAAAGTTTTTTGAAAATCCGTTGCGGATAGAGGCGGGCATTGCCAATTTCAATCGTTAAGGGGCGGTATAAATTACCCCGCAACTAAGTAGGGTCTGCTACCCTTAAAGGACGTGTTCCAAAACTTAGTGAAAGGTTATTCATGGAACTTTATAACGACTGACTCTTTCTTTTTTTCGGCTTCATTTCATTTTGTTTGGACAATTAATCGTATATTTGCGGTGTCTATCCTTTGCTGAAAGTCCCGGAGGGCTTGAGGCGGGACTGACAGACATACGACAAAGGCGTAACTAACGCTTTGGTTTTGACAGTCTGTGAACTTCGCAACTTCAACTATCTATCAAAAACAAAGCAATGGGGACGTCTCACAAGGGTGTATTATATACTTCTTCATGCTGTTTCTGGTGGCTTGCCACATGGGAAGCATAAAGGAGGTCTATATACTTACACGCACGTGGGGCTTTCAGCATTGCTCGTTCCGATAGATAGGGGCAATGCGAAGGCCTACAGACTGTGGAACGGGCGAAGGCATGGCTCCACGTTTTTGCATATGTTCTCCAACCAGTTTACTCTCTTGGTCATCCTTGGAGCCGGATGGCGGCTTAAAAAGAAATGAAATATGAGAACATTAAAACTATTTGGAGTCAGCTGTTGCTTACCCCAAAACAAGCATCCCGATTACTAACAACAAAGTCAGAACAATGGAAAAACAAAAAAACAAGAAACAGGAAGGAAAACCATCATCTCTTCATCACTATACAAGTATGGAGACACTTGTGGCATTGCTCAATGGTCTGAACCATGACAACTGCAACAAAGGTGAAAAAGAACCGCTTTGTTTTCATGCATCCGATGCTTTTCAAATGAACGACAAGACAGAAGGTGTTATGTTGCTCAATAGGTTCTTCACAGAGTCTAACATAAAGACAAAATACAAAGATTATTACGCTCAAGTTGAAAAAGGCGAGGGAGAAATTTATGTAATTTCCTTTTGCAGGTCCGATGCCAAATCTAAAGATTCAGGCAGCATTCCCATGTGGAATATGTATGGAAAAAACGGTACAGGGGTAATCCTGGTGTTTGATTATAAAAAATTAGACGACTACGTTTCTCGACAGAAAAACATGTCACTCCGCAAATGTGAATACAAAAATGCTCAAGATCTTCAATGTTTAATAGCCGATAAAAACAAAGAGATAAAAAATGAGGAGGACAAGATTGGTTTCATATCCAATCTTCAGTCTGAGGCATTCAGACTAAAAGATTGGCATTGGGAGGATGAAAAGGAATGGCGTATCCTCGTAAAAAGTCAAAATTCCAAACTAAAAGTGAACAATAGCAATGTCATATCGTACACCGAAGTTCATATCCCTGTGAATTGTTTAAGTGCCATCATTATTGGACCTCTTGTGGAATTTTGTGCAATAAAAAAGATTCTTGACGAAAAGATTTCTGAACTTCGCAAATCAGACAACAGTATAGACATTAAAGTAAAACATTCAAAATTACAAATCAGATGAAAAAGAATAGTATGAAAACATTTAATAAGCAGTTCATTGTACTTCTGCTCTTGCTGTTTTGCGGCATCTCTGCCAATGCCGCAGACGATGACCTAATTACCCAGCAAATCACCATCACGCTGGATACGGCCGGCACATTACCTAAAAAGATTGCCAGCGACCAGAAATACCGTATCACGAATCTAAAGGTTTCCGGCCCAATCAATGGTACGGACGTGAGGTATCTGCGCGAAATGGCGGGAAAGGATGCCAATGGTTACAGCACTACTGCCGGCAAACTCGCTGACTTGGATCTGACTGACGCAGATATAGTTGCGGGTGGAGAATGTTATTATAAAAATTACTATGCAAAGAATGACACGCTCGGAAACCATATGTTTATAGGCTGCAACCTGAAAAGCATCAAACTTCCAAATTCCGTGACAAACATTGGCCAGTTTGCGTTTTATTGCTGCTCAAACCTGGCTTCCGTTACCATCCCCAATTCCGTGAAGAACATTGGTAACTATGCGTTCGAAGGTTGCTCAAGCCTGACATCCGTCAACATCCCCAATTCCGTGAAGAGCATTGGCGAACATACGTTCGGTGGCTGCTCAAGCCTGACGTCCGTCACCATCCCCAATTCCGTGAGGAGTATTGGCGAAAGTACGTTCAGTAACTGCTCGAGCCTGACAGCCTTAAACATCCCCAATTCCGTTACAATTATTTGCAACTGGGCGTTCTCTGGTTGCAAAGGCCTGACCTTCATCGACATTCCCAATTCCGTGAAGAGCATTGGCGACTATGCGTTCGCTTATTGCTCCGGCCTAACATCAATAACCATTCCCAATTTTGTGACAAGCATTGGCGAAGGTACGTTCAGGGGTTGCTCAAGCCTGACATCCATAACCATTCCCAATTCCGTGACGAGCATTGGCGACTATGCGTTCAGGGATTGCTCAAGCCTGACGAAAGTCATTGTCGAGGACATTGCCGCATGGTGTGGCATACGTTTTAGTTCAGATTCCAATCCATTGTCCATTGCCCATCATCTTTATAGCGATGAAAATACGGAAATTAAAGATTTGAAAATTCCTGATGGAGTGACAAGCATTGGCAACTATGCGTTTAATGGCTGCTCAGGCCTGACTTCCGTCAACCTTGGCAATTCCGTTACGAGCATTGGCAAATATGCGTTTAATAGCTGCTCAGGCCTGACTTCCGTCAACCTTGGCAATTCCGTTATGAGCATTGGCAACGAAGCGTTTAATAGCTGCTCAGGCCTGACTTCCGTCAACCTTGGCAATTCCGTTACGAGCATTGGCAACGGTGCGTTTTATGGCTGCTCAGGCCTGACTTCTGTCACCATTCCCAATTCCGTGACAAGGATTGGTAGCTGGACGTTCAGTGGTTGCTCAGGCCTGACGTCCGTAATCATCGGTGAGAATGTGGAGAGTATAGACTATTATGCGTTTTCTGGTTGTTCCGCCCTTGTCAAACTGATAAGCCTTAGCACAATACCGCCCACCTGCAGCAACAATGCCTTGACAGATATCAACAAGCAACAATGCACGCTCTATGTGCCCAAGAACTCGTTCGATGCATATAAGGTAGCCGAACAATGGAGGAATTTCTACAATATGGAGGAAATCGATAATACAGGCATCGGTCTGCCCGGCAGCAATGGAAACAACAAGATTATCAAGCGTTACGACACCAACGGCCGCATGACGGACAAGCCTTTCAAGGGTTTGAACATCCTGAAGATGAACGACGGCACGATAAAGAAAGTGATGGTAAAGTAGGCCACGCTACAGGTTCATGGCTCATATTGAAAGCCAAGGACTGACAGACATTTGCGAACGCCGCCCGACTTTAGGCACAGAGCTTAAGGTCGGGCGGAGTCGTTTCCATAGAGCAAAGAGGCATGGCAAATCAGAAATGTCAATCCGGGCGAGGAGGTAAGTAAATCTGTTACAATGAGAGAGTTGACATCAGCCTCAACCATAGGGCGAGGAGGCGGAAACGGCAACATAGGTCGTGGCGAAATGGCTTGTGAGAGGAAGCAAGTAAGGAGAATGCCTCGGAGAGGAATTGGGCGCAAAACGTGAACGGCTGAGCGGCGAAAGCGTTCCGCGTTCCAGTTATTCCAAAAGACAATTTGAAAACGAAAGTTTCTTTTAAAGACTCTATAACTACTTAATAACTAATTAGTTATATATAAATATATAAAAAGTGGAACTGCGAAAAATTAATTGGAACAACTGGAACTGGAACGCCAAGTCCAATTCGCTCCCTCTAAAAGGCAAATAATCAATGGTTTAGCTCCTTAGCAAACAGGACAATTATGAAATACGACCTCGAAAAACCACCAATCAGACCCTGCCAAGCCTCGAAAAAGACACGAAATGTGGGCTGATTTTGCTCTTGCAGGTGTCGAAGGACGTGCACAAACCGATGGTGCCAATGCTTTTTCCTATACTCGGAGCGCACTTAAGCGAGGTAAAATGCCAATATTCCGACCAACGTAGGGAGGAAATGAGCGGAATGATGGCAAATTTGGTGGCGGATAGTGGCTGCCGGAAAAGGTCTTCGTGGAACAACTCGGGGAACCGTGAGGCAGGAAAACCGCGAGATTATTTTTTCTGAACACGAAATCGCACACTATTGCACACTATCGCACGACCGCTGCCACGGAATGTAGTAATTTTGCGTTGTGAAAAATAAAAACACAGCCTCTGACAAAATCCCGAACGCATCCCGAACGCATCCCGAAGGACTCATGTGCGCTGAGCTTACGCATCCACCATCATAACCACCATCATAACCCAACCACTATCGCCAACGCTATAATACCATGAAAGGCACTACAAAAGGAATCATCAAGACTGTCATGCAGTTTGTAGAACCACACAAACCATTAAAAACACCACAAAGAACTGTGGCAAGAATCACTCCTGTTGATGCTATCAGCAGCAAGTACTGCGGCAGCTCCAACGGCTGTTTTGCCGTTAAGCAGACGGCCTGCACGGCGAAAAGTCAAAGTCAGAAACTGGCACTCTGGCTATTTAAATATGTGGAATGGTGAAATTTTACGCCGAAACTGTTACATTTGGCAAAGTTTTTGGAGTAACTTTGCAGCGGCAAATAGCCCACATAGATAAATTATGCGATTGTTTCAATATTTACTTCCCGGCATGGCTTGTGCCTTGCTTACGGGGTGTTTCAAGGACGAACCGGCCAATTCAGAGTGCGACATTACCGCAGCGTGGGTTCATGTAGACAACCCCTCGAAGATGTTTTTCAGTCTTACTGACACGCTTGTCAGCATGCAGTCTGACAAGAATGCAATAGAATTTAACGTGAGGGAGGGCACTGACCTGACGAGAATGTCGCCCATGTTCACCGTAACCGACGGAGCTACGATAGAGCCGGCCAGCGGTTCGGAGCATGATTTCAGCAACGGGCGGCAGATGAACTACCGCGTCACGTCGGAAGACGGGGCGTGGCACCGCGACTATACCGTGAAGTTCGTGCCGGAAAGGCGGGTCGTGGGCGACACGCTGTGCTTCGATTTCGAGCAATACTCGCTCTCCGGCAAGTATTATGTGTGGGGCGATTCCAACCCATACTGCACCTGGGCTACGGGCAATGCCGGCTTTGCCATAGCGCGTGGAAGCGCCAAGCCTGACGAATATCCCTCTGTACCTATGACAGAAGGCTACGACGGTGCAGCCGTAGCCCTTGAAACGCGCGACACAGGACCGATTGGTGCAATGGGGGGGATGAGGCTTGCCGCAGGCAACCTGTATCTCGGCACATTCGACCCCACCAATGCCCTTGGCGGCAATGCCCTCGTTGCCACCAAGTTCGGGGTGCGCTTCGACCGCAAACCGCTCAAACTGACAGGCTATTACACCTACCGTCCGGGCGCAAAGTACCAGAACAAGGCTGGGGAAGAGGTGGCCGGATGCACCGACTCGGCAGCCATCTATGCTGTGATTTACCGCAATCACGATGCCATAGAGGCCGACCACACTCCGGCAGGCAACGCCATAGTGCTCGACGGCAGCAACGTGCAGAGCAGCGAGTACATAGTAGGCATGGCGCGCATGGGCAAGGTTGCTCCTGTGGACGAGTGGACTCCGTTTGAAATAGCGTTCGACTACACTTCGGAAATAGACATCCAGCTGCTGAAGAACTATGGCTACAACATCACCGTGGTATTCTCGTCGAGCAAGGACGGCGACCTCTTTCAGGGTGCCATCGGCAGCAAACTGTGTATAGACAAGGTTAGACTTATAAGCGAAAAGCCGGAATGAAAACCAAGATATTTTTGATTGCCGCAGCACTTTGCGGTGCATTTGCCCTGGAAACACGTGCCGGAGGCATTACCGAAAACCTGAACTACACCGTGCGTCTGGGCTATAACGTTGGAGGAACGGCTCCCGTGGGTATGCCTGCCACCATACGTAGCCTTGAGAAGTTTGAACTTCAGGGCAACTTCCTGTTGGGTTTTGACGTGCAAAAGGACTTCTGGGGCAAGTGGGGACTTATGACAGGACTGCGGTATGAGAAGAAAGGCATGAGTATAGATGCCAAGGTGAAGAACTATCACATGGATATAATTCGCGGCGGCGACTGGCTTTCGGGCAATTTCACAGGCAACAATGTCAGCGAGGCCGACCTGCAGACTATCTCACTTCCTGTGCTGGCTACATTCAAACCGTCGGCACGGGTCATGCTTAAGCTCGGCCCGTATGTGTCGTATGTCAACACGAGGGTGTTCAAGGGCTATGCCTACAACGGCTATCTTCGTGTAGGAGACCCGACAGGACAGAAGATAAACATCGGTTCCGATGCGGAAACACGAGGCTCCTATGACTTCAGTTCCGACCTGCGCCGTCTGCAACTGGGTGTGGATGCTGGAGTAGACTGGCAAATCTATCGCCGTTGGGGCGTATATGCAGACATTACATGGGGACTTACAGGTATCTTCCAAAGCGATTTCCACACCATTGAGCAGACCCTCTATCCCATATTCGGGTCGGTTGGCGTTGTCTACAAGCTGAAGTAATCTGTTTCCCTCGTCTCGAAGTCAACCGCTGGTACGGCATGAATCGTATACATTAATAATGTACATAATAGTAGAACTAAAGATAACTTAAAAAGGAAAAACCAAAAGAGAAAGGAATGAATATGAAGAAACTATTTACTCTGGTTGCATTTGTCGCAGTTTCATTGTGCACAATGGCAACCGACTACACAGACAAGTTGGTGGTAACGGTAAACGGGGTGTCATCTACCCAGAACGCTACCATTAGTGCCACAAAGCAAGACAACGGAAATTACACCCTTGCCCTCAAGAACTTTGTGCTTGACATGGGCGCAGACAAACTGCCTGTGGGCAACATTGAGATGTACGATGTAGCAACCGTTGACTTCGGCACCGGATTTACTTTCCTGAACTGCGAAAGTACTGTGCCCATAAAGGAAGGTGACGATTCCAGCGTGGATACTTGGTACGGTCCGACAATGATAGGTCAGGTGCCCGTGGTCATGTCTGGCAAGCTGTCTGGCGACAAGCTGTACGCAGTAATCGACATCGACTTGTCGGCAAAGCTCAATCAAGTGATAAGGGTTGTGTTCGGCGAGGGCGGATGCCAGATTGCCAACTCTGATTTCGAACAGTTCCACACCGCAACAGCAGGCAAGAACAACAAGTACACGAGCGACGAGCCTAACTCATGGCACTCGTTTATGACATCTACGGGACTCCTTTCGACGTTTGTTCAGGCTACTCCCCACACGTTCATATCCAATGACGTGCGCCCGGGCAGCGCAGGCAAGTCGAGCGTGCTGGTCACTTCGGGTCTCGTGTTTGGCGTGCCGGCCAACGGAACCATTACCACAGGCCGTCTGAAGGCTGGAGCTATGGATCCTGCCAGCTACGACAACTGTGCGTATCTCGACATGACAAGCACCGACGTTGACGGCAACGGCGACCCGTACTACACCACTCTCAACGGCACACCAGACAGTTTGGCCGTGTGGGTGAAGTTCAAGCAGGGCACAATAGCCAATGCCGAAAACAAGTATGCCACGCTTAGCGCAGCCATTACCAACGGCGGCTACTACCAAGACCCCGGCGACTCTCTGCGGAGCAGCGTGATTGCCCGTGGAAGCAACACCAAGATTGAGAGCAACGGCAACGTTTGGCAGCGCGTGACAATGCCTTTCGACTATGAAGCCTACAAGGAAAACGACTCAATAGTAAAGGCTATCCTCATTACCATGTCAACCAATGCAGAGCCGGGCGTGGCAAGCACCGACGAAAATGCACCGGATTCGCTGATTATAGACGACCTTAACCTCATCTATAACGCCAAGCTGGCTTCGCTCAACGTGCCTGACTTCAACAAGGACGTCATGGAATACACCATCGAGCGCACAGGTGAGTTCACCTATTCTGACATCAAGGCAGTTGCCGACGGCCACGGTGCAATAATGGTAATGGACGTTGCCGACGTGGAAGGCGGTGTCAAGGCTACCGTAAAGGTAATATCCGGCGACCTGCTCACCCGCAATGTATACACAATTAATGTGAAAGGCGGCAGCACATCGTCCATCAATACCATGGAGCGCAAGGCTGACAAGAGCGTGGTGGCAATATACAACCTCAGCGGCCAGCGCGTTGACACCATGCACAGCGGTGAGGTTTATATCCAGAAGCTCGCCGACGGCACAACCGTCAAGGTTGTAAAGCGTTAATAACACGCGGCAAAGGATTAACTTAACAGAATAGGGTGGTTCTATAATCGTCGTAGTCTGGTTTTGAGACTATAGGCAGCGATTTATAGAACCATCCCATTGTATTTGACAACAAAAACTTTTGTAATATGCGTAAATACTTGGCTTGTTTCCTCATGAGTGTACTCGTGGCTTTACCATCGTTTGGACAAGTTTCTTTTGTTCATCCGTGGCAAGGCAAGCGTGTGGCCTATTTTGGCGACTCTATAACCGACCCGAACAACAAGGCTTCAAAGAAGAAATACTGGTCGTTTCTCAGCGAATGGCTCGGCATCACTCCCTATGTCTATGCCGTCAGCGGACGACGTTGGAACGACATCCCCCGACAGGCGGAGAAACTGAAGAGCGAGCACGGCGATGATTTCGATGCCATCATAATAATGATAGGCACCAACGACTACAATGCCGGACTGCCGATTGGCGAGTGGTTTACGGAGAAAGACGACTCCGTTGTGGCCGGAATACATGAGCAGAAGCATCTCGTGGCGCGCAAAAGACAGACTCTTTGTATGGACAAGTCCACCTATCGCGGATGTATAAACATTGCCATGAGCACGCTGAAGCGCATGTTTCCTGCCAAGCAGATTGTGCTTATGACTCCCATACACCGCGGCGGTTTCTATGCAAACGACAAGAACTGGCAACCAACAGAGGACTACCGCAACAAGTGCGGCGAGTATCTCAAGGCGTATGTTGATGCGGTGAAGGAGACAGGCTATGTTTGGGCGGTGCCAGTCATCGACATGAACGCCGCAAGCGGACTTTATCCTATGCTGGATGAGCATGCGCAGTACTTCAACAAACGCGACACCGACCGTCTGCACCCCAACGAAGAGGGGCATAAGCGTATGGCGCGCACCCTTATGTACCAGCTTGTCTCATTGCCGTGCGTGTTCTGACGAATGTAAACAGCAACAAATAACGGGAAACGGCATTTCCAGAAGCTTGGAAATGCCGTTTCCCGTTATTTGTAGTCTGCCGTTGTCCGAAGCAAACCGTTTGTTCTAATCCTACTTAATCAGTTCAACCGAACGTTTGAGGAACTTGTCCAAGGCTTCTCCCTTGAGCATTCCGTTCTGCAAAAGGGCGAGGTCAATGAGCTGGTGTACTATGCTGTTGCCCTTTGCATAAGCCGACAGAATGTCGTTGCGGCGTGTGCGCTGCTCGTCAATGGCCTTTTCGGTGTTCTTCAGGTCTTCCTTCTCTGCGTCGGTTATCTCTTCAGGCTTCTTACCGCTCTGCGACTGGCGCAATGCGTCAAGGCGGGCCTGTTGTCCCTTAAGTTCGCTTGCCACCGGTTTCAGTTTTTCGGAAGTGTTGTCGGTGCAGTCTCCGAGCACTTTCTTTACGAGCTGGTGGTCGGAGTTGAGCACAAGCGTGTAGCTGTCGGGCATCTGCGCATAGAAGTTCATTCCGGCCTGGAAACGGCTCATGTCCTTCATGCGGCGCATGTACTCGCTCTGCGTTATCACTACGGGCTGCGACTGTTCGCCGAGAGCCTGAACCTCTACGTTGAACTCCGTTTTGTCCAGCTTCGGCATCTGACTCCTGAATACGGCTGACAGATTGTCACGCTCGTCGTCGGCCAAGTCACTCTTCTTTGCGTCGTCCTTTACTATGAGGCGGTCGATGATGTCGCTGTCAACACGTGTGAACATGCTCTTCTCGAACTTCTGCTCCAGCATCTGGATTACGGGCACATCAAGCTGTCCGTCGAGCATCAGCACGCTGTAGCCCTTGGCTTTGGCCGACTCTATGTAGCTGTACTGTTCCTCCTTGTCGGTGGCATAGAGGTAAACGAGTTGGCCGTTCTTGTCGGTTTGCGAGTCTTTGATGAGTGTCTTGTATTCGTCGAAGGTGAAATACTTTCCTTCCGTGTCTTTCATCAGGGCAAAGTCCTTGGCGCGGTCGTAGAAACTCTCGTCGCTGAGCATTCCATAGTTGATGAACAGTTTCAGACTGTCCCATTTCTCCTCATAACCCTTGCGGTCTTCCTTGAATATGCTTTGCAGACGGTCGGCCACCTTCTTGGTTATGTAGGTTGAAATCTTCTTCACGTCGCGGTCGCTTTGCAGATAGGAACGGCTTACGTTGAGGGGAATGTCGGGTGAGTCTATTACACCGTGGAGCAGCGTGAGGAACTCCGGCACGATGCCTTCCACCTGGTCGGTGACAAACACTTGGTTGCAGTAGAGCTGTATCTTGTTGCGCTGCAGGTCTATGTTCGACTTGATACGCGGGAAATAGAGTATTCCGGTGAGGTTGAACGGATAGTCAACGTTGAGGTGTATCCAGAACATCGGCTCGTCCTGCATGGGGTAGAGCGTGCGGTAGAAGCTCTTGTAGTCCTCATCCTTGAGGGTGCTGGGGGCTTTTGTCCACAGCGGTTCCACGCTGTTTATGATGTTGTCCTCATCCGTTTCTGTCTGTTTGCCGTCTTTCCACTCAGTCTTCTTGCCGCAGGCCACAGGCACAGGCATGAACTTGCAGTACTTGTTGAGCAACTCCTGTATCTTGTACTTGTCGAGATACTCCTTGCAGTCGTCATCGATGTGGAGCACGATGTCGCTTCCGCGCTCTTCCTTTTCGGCCTCGTCAATCTCGTAGGCAGGACTTCCGTCACACGTCCACTTCACAGCCTTTGCTCCGTCCTTGTAGCTTCGGGTGATGATGTCAACTCGCTTGCTCACCATGAATGACGAGTAGAAACCCAGTCCGAAGTGGCCTATTATGTTGTTGGCGTTGTCCTTGTACTTCTCCAGGAAGTCGTTGACGCCCGAAAAAGCTATCTGGTTGATGTATTTGTCTATCTCTTCCTCGGTCATACCGATGCCGTGGTCGCTGATGGTGATAGTTCCGGCCTTCTCGTCCACGCTCACTCTCACGGTCAGGTCGCCCAGTTCGCCCTTGAAGTCGCCCTTGTCGGCCAGTGTCTTCATCTTTTGAGTAGCGTCAACGGCATTGGAAACCATCTCGCGCAGGAATATCTCATGGTCTGAATAGAGGAATTTTTTAATCACGGGGAATATGTTCTCTGTAGTAACCCCAATGTTGCCTTTCTGCATATCTGATGTTTTTTGTTTATGTTAGTTGTTCTGTTGCAGACGAAGCAAATACCGTGCCAACTGATTTCCCGTTTCTTTCTGCCTTATCAAAACGACATAAGCTATCCATAAGAAGAATAAAGAATGAGGTCAAGTTCAAGAATTAGAGAATTGGGGAATGCTGCGCCAAGGTAGCAGACTCTGCGTCCCGAACGAATCCCGAAGCCATCCCGAACAAAAACAAGTTCAAAAACAGCCAAAAGAGTGAAAAATGTTAGTGGCGCATATTTCCTCCAAGGTTTTCTTCTTGTTTTCAAAGCAAAACGTTTACCTTTGCAAGAAGTCAAGTCACGCTTGGCCTTGGAAACCTACCGTAAAAATACGAAATGACCGCAACCGAACAGCAGCAAAACATCGTTGAGCGATACTACAGGCACCACCGTATGGAGCTTGTGGCCTTTGTGGCAGGTTCGTGCGGACTTGCCTCGGAGAGCGAAGACATGGCTCAGGATCTCTTCCTGAAGCTGTGCGACAGCGAGAGACCGTTGACGGAGGTCACGCTGCCAAGTCTTGCCTATACTATGCTGCGCAACATGGCCATAGACCATTGGCGCCGCCGGTCGGCAATGCGACAGTATGAGCAGAGAGCCAAGGCCGTGGCAATACATGGCAATGTGGACGACCGCCTTTCGACGTACTCCCCATGGGAGATAAACGAACTGTTTGAGCGCAGCGTGGCGCGGCTTACTGAGAAGCAGCGTACCGCCTACGTTCTGAATGTGGTTGACGGACTGCGCGTTTCAGAGATTTCCGAATGTCTCGGAGAGAAATACAAGAGCGTGGAAAACCGTCTTGGCGCAGCCCGGAAGGTAGTCCGCAGCTATTTCCGGCGGATGCTGGCATAGTCAGCTGCACCGCCGCTCCTGTGCTGTAGTAGTGGGTGTGAAGCCTGTTCGACAGTAGGGGCATCATTTCAGAAACAAATACTTGCAAAGAGTTTAAGGGTAATACTTTTTCGTCGTACGATGAGCTTTTTCGATATAATCCTGCTTTCCGTGGCCTTGGCCATGGACTGTTTTGCTGTTTCAATCGTCAGCGGCATTATAATGGGCCGTTGGAATGTGGGAGTGTTCCTGCGCCTTGGCGTACTGTTTGGCGCGTTTCAGGCACTCATGCCACTCATCGGCTGGTTCTGCATAAGCCGTTTCAGCGACAGTCTGCAGGAGTATGACCACTGGATTGCCTTTGGCCTGCTGCTTTTTCTGGGCGGAAGAATGGTGAAAGAGTCGCTGGAACCAGAAGAAACCCATAGTTTCGACCCCACAAAACCGACCACGCAGATTGTTTTGGCTGTGGCCACGAGCATAGATGCACTTGCCGTTGGCATTTCGTTTGCTTGTCTGAACTATAAGACCGTGGCCGACCTGACCGTTCCATTGGCGGCCATTGGTATCGTGTCGTTGGTCTTCAGCCTTGCGGGAAGCCTTCTTGGAGTGCGCTTCGGCAGCGTTGTGGCCAAGCGCATCAAGCCGGAATTGTTTGGCGGCGTCATACTTATATTGATAGGAGTAAAGGTTTTGCTGTCCCATTTGTTGGGACTATAGCGATGTTTTTAGAGCCATTAATTGGGAGAATACATCATTATTGCCTTAAATAATTGTAAAAGTGGTATTTCCTTGCAGTCTTTTGTTATGTTAGATTTCCGAATTTGGAAATTATACAGTAACTTTGCGAAAAATAAACGGGATGTGGGATGTACCGCATCGCAGAAAAACACAAAAAGTTGAACGCATGAAACTTGCAAACTAATTTAGGAAAATAATAAATGAAAAAAGACGCAAAAGAAGCAGCGGCAAGGCTTAAAGCCTGCGGCTTGAGACCATCGGTGCAGAGGGTGTCAATCCTCGCACAACTGATATCAAGACACGACCATCCTACAGTGGAGGAAGTGCACAAATCGCTCTGCGACGAGATACCGACGCTGAGCAAAACGACTGTTTACAACACGTTGCGCCTGCTTGCAGATCATCATGTGGCGCAGATGATAACCGTTGATGACCATCGTGTTTGCTACGACGGCGACATAAGACCGCATGTACACTTCATGTGTCGCAAGTGCGGGCGCATCATTGACCTGATGGATGAACCTGCTCCTGCAATAAGTAGCGGCTCCGTAGCTGTTGGTGACAATATCGTTGACGAGGCACAGTTGTATTACAAAGGAGTGTGTGGCAAATGCACAGCAAAGGAGATGCGCAAAGCCAAGGGAAAAATACAAGGCAACAAAGCCGCAGCGCCGGGAGCGGAACTCACCCAAAGTGGGGAGATGTGCGTATCGGATAGCGTAAGCACGGAGTGCCACGTCTGACGAAAATATACATTTATTAAAACTAAACAAATACTATTATGGCAAAGTTCGTATGTACAGTTTGTGGCTATGTCCACGAGGGAAATGAGGCACCGGAGAAGTGCCCGAAGTGTAAGGCACCGGCAAGCAAGTTCAAGAAGGTTGAGCAGAAAGAGCTGAAAGGTTCGAAGACTGAGAAAAACCTGCTTGAGGCTTTTGCAGGAGAGTCGATGGCGCGCAACAAGTACACCTATTACGCATCGAAAGCCAAGAAAGACGGCTTCGTGCAGATAGCTGCAATATTCGAGGAGACAGCCTTGAACGAGAAAGAACACGCAAAGATGTGGTTCAAGTATCTGCATGGTGGTGCTGTTCCCGGCACAGAGGAGAACCTTGAGGCGGCCGCCGATGGCGAGAACTTCGAATGGACCGACATGTATGAGCGCATGGCTCGCGAGGCTCGCGAAGAAGGTTTCTTCGACATTGCCGCCAAGTTTGACGGTGTTGCCGCAATCGAGAAGGAACACGAGGAACGCTACCGCAAACTCCTTAAGAATGTTCGCGACAAGAAGGTATTCTCAAAGGACGGCGATGCCGTATGGCAATGCGCCAACTGTGGCCACATCGTCATCGGAAAGTCGGCTCCCGAAGTGTGCCCCGTGTGCGACCATCCGCAGAGCTACTTCCAAGTAAGGGCTGAAAACTATTAAGGGTGATTTTATAAGCCACTCTTAATCTGTTGTCTCGGAGTGTGGCGGTTTTGTCACAGCTCCTGACGACAGTTTCTGAAACAAAGAGTGTCGGGAATGAAAAAAGTGTCGGGAAAGAGATTCTTAGTCTTTCTTTCCCGACACTTCGTTTTTCGACTGGTCAGAGCCGTGTTTGCTACGCTCAACGCAAGTCAATCTCATAAGTGTCGTAGCACACCCCGCGCGCCCCGAAGCCCTCTTTCTGATAGATGAGCGACTCGTTGAGCACGTGACCGTGGTCTTCGGTTGACTTTCCGAAGTCGAATATCGGACCCATGGCGAAGTCTTCGTTGAGTATTCTGTCGTAAATTGCATCTATTACCCTAAGGTGCTTGCCCTCCTGACTGGCCGAAATGTACTGCGCATGAACAGTCTGCGGAGTCAGATAGAGCACAGTTCCGCCAAGCGTTTCACCGTCTTTTGTGGCTGTGTAGAGCATGATGTTGCGCGGAAAGCGGCTTTTCAGTTGCAATATCTCGTCGAGCGAGTGTACCGGATGCACGCCGTAGGTGCCCATGAGATTGCCGTCGAGCACTTGCCAAAAGGCGGAGTAGTCGTCACTTTGCATCACTTCCACCCCATTGTTGCGGCATCGGTTTATTCCATAGCGGCGGTCACGGTGCCATTTCAGCGGTCGCGACTGTATTATGGTCGATGAAATGTCGCGCGCCAACAGCCTTGCCCGTCCCGTGCGGAACAGAGCATAGAGGTCTTCTTCGGCCGGATGGCGGTGGTAAATCCACGGTATGACCTTGTATATAAAGGTGTGGAACCCCTGAGATGCAAGGTACTTGATGAGCGAGTCGAACAGTTGTACCACGCCGCTGGCCGTTGCTGAGGTGTCGGTTATTAGCCCACCGTAGGTAAGTCCACCATGGCTCACCAGAGTCTGGTCGCCGTCTTTGTTGGCCGGAAGCAGGGCATAGAGCTTGCCTTTCAGATAGAACATGAGCGAAAAGTCGCTGAAACGGTCGGCGTGGTAGTCCATGTAGTTGCGGTCGAAGAGGAACGTTCCGTTCTTCGATGCTGCTACAAAGGCATTCCATTCAGCCTTGTCTTCGGGTGAGTACCGTCTTATTTCAAACTCTTCCATAATAATTTTGAAGTTCTGCTGTGGTTATAGCCTGGCTTTTCCATGGCGTTTCTCCCTACTCATCGCTTCAGTCATTTGAACGACCCGTTGCCGATGTTTTTTCCTTGATGTACGACAGATATTCGTCGAAGTCGCGGATATAGTCGTCCTCGCAGAACGGTTCGGAAGCCAGCACAAGGCACACGGCTCCTGCCGAGAAGTCGTCAAGCGTGCGCCATGTGTCGGTGTCAACAAGCAAACCTTGGTATGGGTGGTTCAGATGATAAGTAGTCTGTTCTGTACCGTTTTTAAGTGTTACATCGAAGCTCCCGCTTAAGGCTATTATCACCTCGCGGCACTGTTTGTGAGCATGACCACCCCGACACTCGCCTGCCGGCACATCATAAACCCAATAGGTGCGCGCTACCAGAAAGGGAATATGGGTTAGGTTCTCGGCCACTGTGAGGTTGCCGCGCGGGTCAATAATCTTTGGAAAGTCTATTATTCTTCCAGGCATAAGTATGGTTTGAGTTCCACCGAAGTGGTTCTAAAAGTTGGCAAAGCGTAGGCGAAAAGGCACGATGTCCCTTCGTGTGTGACAGGAATCCTAAAGAATTCCTGCCGCCAGACGCTTGGCCTTGTCCCTTAATGTTGTGGTGTCTGCATCGGCATCTCCGTAGCACAGCACCACTCCCATGCGTCGTCCTGGGTGCTGTTCTGGCTTGCCGAATATGCGGATACGGGTGTAGTCCTCCTTTAATGCATCCACAAGGTTGTATTCCGGCTGTTTGTCAGACTCTTCCTTTGCAAGGATTACTGCACTCGCCCCGGCGTGTTCCAAGTGGATGGCAGCTATTGGCAGTCCCATTACTGCGCGAAAATGCAGTTCAAACTCGCTGAGGTTGGTGGTGTGCCCGAGTGTTACCATGCCTGTGTCGTGTGGTCTTGGCGACAGCTCGGAGAATATCACCTCGCCCTCTTTGGTGAGGAAGAACTCCACACCCCACAGACCGGCACCAGTAAGTGCGGCGGTCACCTTGCTTGCCATGTCTTGCGCCTTGGCCAATTCATCGGCGGGCAAGGCGAAGGGTTGCCAACTCTCGCGATAGTCGCCGCCCTTTTGCACGTGGCCGATGGGCGGACAGAATAGGGTAGGGCCGTCCTTTTGTGTTACGGTGAGCAGAGTGAACTCGCTGTCGAAGTGGATGAACTCTTCAACTATTATTTCCTTCACGTCACCCCGACTGCCCTCCATAGCATCGACAAAAGCCTTTTCAAGTTCGCTCTCGCCTTTCACCACGCTCTGACCGTGGCCAGACGATGACATGAGCGGCTTCACTACGCAGGGAAAACCTATGTCGGAGGCTGCCTCGTGCATCTCTTCCAGAGTCTTGGCATAGTGGTATTTGGCCGTGCGCAAGCCCAGCTCCTTGGCGGCAAGGTCGCGTATGGCCTTGCGGTTCATGGTGTAGTTAACCGCCTTTGCACTCGGCACCACCTGTATGCCGGTCTTTTCATAGTCGAAAAGGCGTTCGGTGCGTATGGCTTCTATCTCCGGCACGATGATGTCGGGACGGTGCTTGCGTACAATCTCGTCCAGTTTGTCGCCGTCAAGCATGCTGAACACCTCATATTCGTCGGCCACCTGCATGGCAGGAGCACCGGCGTAGCGGTCGCAAGCTACTACATATTGGCCTGCTCTCTTGGCGGCAATTACAAACTCCTTGCCCAATTCACCAGAGCCTAACAATAGTATTTTCTTCATCGTTTTGTCGTTTTTGTTGTGGTTTCGTGTGTCGCTTATTGCGCCATTGCACGCTAATCGTGGTGACCAATAAACTCCTTTTTCATCATTTGCCATTCGGGCGACACCGCAATGCGGCGTATGCACGTGTCAATAGCCGCCATCATCTCCTCGTCTTCCAGTCCGTGTGCCGTAGCCAACTCGTGCAGCGAGAGGCGCGGCGTGGAGAAAAGACCGTAGTATTGCGTCACGGCCTTGGCATCGTCGGGCCTTAGCAGGTCGAGCAGATGCTCCATGCGGTGTTCCTTTTCGTGCTCTATGGCGTGCGGGTTGAGTCCCATAGCCACAAGTGCGGTGTTGAGTTCCTTGGTCAATGTGTCCATTAGTGCGGGCGTTGTGCGGTTAGTCCTGTGCGGTTTGCCGGTACTCCTTTGTATGGGAGTTAACGGTTGCCGTACATCATCTCGTAGTACTTTTGGTAGTCTCCGCTTGTCACATCCTTTATCCAAGCCTGGTTTTCAAGGTTCCAGCGTATGGTCTTCACGATGCCGTCGGCAAACTTCGTCTCAGGATACCATCCCAGTTCTGCCTTTATCTTCGACGGGTCGATTGCATAACGCTGGTCGTGACCAAGTCGGTCGGCTACGAATGTGATGAGACTGTCGTTTATCCAGTCGATTGAGATGTCGCCGTTAGCGTCCTTTTCCTGCTTGCGGAGCACGTTGCGCAGCTCTTTGTTTTCGGCCATCATGTCGTGTATGGTCTTTATGGTGAGCTTCACAATGTCGATGTTCTTCATCTCGTTGTGTCCGCCCACGTTGTAAACCTCGCCTTCGCGTCCCTCACGCACCACAAGGTCAATGGCCTTGCAATGGTCTTCCACATAGAGCCAGTCGCGAATGTTGTCGCCCTTGCCGTAGACGGGCAGCTGCTTGCCGTCGAGAATGTTGTTGATGATTAGCGGTATCAGCTTTTCGGGGAAGTGATAGGGGCCGTAGTTGTTGGAGCAGCGTGTTATGGTTACGGGAGCATGATAGGTGTCGCGATAAGCCATTACTATCATGTCGGCACTGGTCTTTGAAGCGCTGTAAGGGCTGTGGGGGCACAACGGGGTTTGCTCTGTGAAGTAGCCCTCGCTGCCGAGCGAGCCATACACTTCGTCGGTTGACACCTGATGGAAACGCTTGCCTGTCTTCCATGTGGGGTAGCCCTTGTCGTCTTTACCTGTCACCCAGGCGCGGCGTGCAGCGTCAAGCAGGTTCTGAGTGCCGAGGATGTTTGTTTCAAGAAACAGTTGAGGTGTTTCTATTGAACGGTCAACGTGGCTCTCGGCGGCGAAGTTAACCACATAGTCGATGTCGTTCTCTGCGAACAGCTTGTCGGTCAATTCGCGGTCGCGAATGTCTCCACGCACAAACACGCACCTCTTGCCGTCGATGTCGTCCTTTATCGTTCCGAGGTTGCCGGCGTATGTGAGCAGGTCGAGCACTATTACGCGGATGTCCTCATTCTTGTATTTCCTGTGGAGCAGATACTTTATGTAGTTAGCTCCGATGAAGCCGGCGGCTCCAGTAACCAAATAAGTCTTCATAGAAATATATTTTTTATTGTTTTGTATTGTCTCTTTTCTTTTTCGTGAGCAACATCACCACTATCGACGTTACAGCGGTGTATGCAATCCAGTTGAGAACCGCTTCGCCAAGGCTCTTTGTCCATCCAAAGGCGTAGGCTATGGCTTCTATGGCGAGGCATCCTGCGGCGCAGACGATGGCTATCGCTACTGTTTCTGTCATATTTGCACGTTTGTTCATGGCCGTTTTGCTTATTGTCCGTTGTGTCCCAGAGTGATTACTTCGCAGTCGGAAAACTTGCTTCCGTCGATTGTCAGTCTCACTATGGTCCTTTCCTTGTGCCACCCTTGCAGTCCTGCCGCACCCGGGTTGATGTGCAGAAGGTTGAGCGTGCGGTCGTATTTCACCTTGAGTATGTGCGAATGGCCGCTTATGAACAGTTGTGGCGGCGATGCGTATATCTGTCCGCGTATGGAACTGTCGTAGTTGCCGGGATAGCCGCCGATGTGTTTCATCAGCACATCAACATCCTCGCACTTGAAGCGCAGCGTTTCGCGGAACATAAGGCGCAGGTCGCCTCCGTCGCAATTGCCGAACACAGCCCGAAACGTTCTGAAGTCAGCCAGCCGTTCGGCCACTTCGGTAGAGCCTATGTCGCCGGCGTGCCAAATCTCGTCGCACGGTTCAAAGTATTTCAGGTACTTGTCGTCCCAATAAGCGTGCGTGTCGCTGATGATGCCTATCCTTTTCATGCTGCTTGCCTCCTTTCCGTTTAGTGCCGGGATGGGCTAAATGCCTTCCTTCTTTCTTATGAACTCGGCTATGAAGTTTGCCGTACCTTCAATTCCGAGCAGCGACGAATTGACACACAAGTCGTATGAGGAGCTGTGCCCCCACTTCTTTCCGGTGTAGTAGTTGTAGTATTTCGCCCTCTCGCTTTCTTGGTTGGCAATCTGTTTTTTTGCTGTTTCAGCATCACACTTCATGCGTTTCATCACCTCGGCGGCGCGTTGTTCCAGGTCAGCGGTAATGAACACGTTGGTCACGTGCTTGAAGTCGCGCAGTACATAGTCGGCGCAGCGACCTACAAACACACATGGCCCCTCTTCCGCAGCATCCCTTATGGCATCGCTTTGCACCTTGAACAGTTCCTCCTGCGACATCCCCGTGCCGTAGAAGCAACTGTCGCTCATGTGAGGGGCGTGCATGTGAAACAGAGAATGGAAGAATCCTTTCTGCTCATCGTTCTGTTCAAAGAACTTTTCGCTTATTCCGCTCTCCTTGGCTGCCATGCACAGGATTTCCCTGTCGTAGTATTTGCCTCCGAACTCATCGGCGAGCAGTTTGGCAATCACCCTTCCACCGCTGCCTATCTGCCGTCCTACATTTATTATGATGTTCTTGTCCATGTATTCAGTCTTATGGTTATTGTTAGGCTTTGGCTTGTACGGTTTCGCTTCTCTTGAGCTTTTTCAAGTATGTGGTCATGATTACGGCCGTTACTGCCGCTGCCACGGTGTCAGAGGCCGGCATTGCCCACCACACGCCGTCCACTCCGAACTCCGGTGGAAGTACAAACAGTAGCGGAAGCAGGAAGATGAGCTGGCGCGACAGAGACAGGAAGATGCTGATTCCTGCTTTTCCAATGCTTTGGAAAAAACTTGTCACAACCATCTGGTAGCCTACGATTGGGAAAGCAGCCATCATTATGCGCAACCCCTTGGAAGACATTTCCAGCAGGGTGGGGTCGGTGGTGAACAGCCGTGAACATTCTTCCGGCAAAAGCATGGCCACCGCAAATCCGGAGACCGTTATGGCTGTGGCGGCAAGCATGGCAATCTTCACCACACGCCTCAGTCGGTCAGTCTTCTGCGCACCGTAGTTGAACCCGGCTATAGGTTGCAGTCCCTGGTTCAGTCCCATGGCCACCATGATGAATATGAATGCAATCTTGTTGGCTATTCCGTATGCTCCCACGGCGAGGTCGCCTCCATACTGTTGCAGTTCCCTGTTGATGAAAATGACCACGATACAGGCGCAAACGTTCATCGCAAACGGCGACATTCCGATGGCTATGATGTTGCGGACGGTCTGTCTGCTTAGCCCATAGATGCCTTTGCGCAGATGCAACAGCTCGTTCTTGTTGCTGAATATGCGTATTTGCCACATTAGGGCCACCATTTGGGATATTATCGTGGCGTAGGCCGCTCCCTGTATTCCCATCTTCATAGGATAGATGAAGATGGGGTCGAGCACGGCATTGAGCACTACGGTGAAAATTGTGGCATACATGGCTTGCTTGGGCTTGCTTGCCGCACGCAACACGGCGTTCATGCCGAAATACATGTGCGAGAACACGTTGCCCAACAGTATGATTATCATGTAGTCACGGGCGTATGGCAATGTCTGCTCGCTCGCTCCGAAGAAGTAGAGGATAGGGTCGAGCAGCAGAAGCGACACAATACTGAACGCAATACCTATTATTATATTGAGCGTAACGGTGTTGCCCAGTATGCGCTGTGCCGTTCCATAGTCTTTCTGACCCAGCTTTACGGATATGCACGTCGACGCTCCCACGCCTACGGCTGCGCCGAATGCTGCGGAAAGGTTCATGAAGGGGAATGTCAGGGCCAGTCCAGAGATGGCTATCGGTCCGACTCCCTGTCCGATAAAGATGCTGTCAACCATGTTGTACAGCGAAGAGGCCGTCATGGCCACTATGGCTGGCAGCGAATACTGCAGCAATAGCCGCCCTACGGGCTTTGTTCCAAGTTCAAGAGTCGCTTGTCGGTTCTCTTTTTCCATATTGTTGCGTGTGCAAAGACTGTGCGGAATGCTGCGGTCAGCCGTTTTTCCTGTGCCGCCCAACCGCTGTCTGCTATTATGCAAAGGTACTAAAAAGAATGATATTCACCTAATGGTTGTGCCTCTTATGTGGAGATTGGTCACGGCTCTTTTTTGAACATTACCAAAAAGACTTGGTACTTTCAAAAAAAACATCATTAGCAAAGCGATGGAGTTTCTTAAGACCAAACCTCCCGTTGCCACATGCCCTTAACGGAAGAAATAAAAAAAAACGGCCGGCAGGAGATGAGTCCTGCCGGCCGCACGATGTTTCTATTCGACTTGCTCGTCGCCGGTGTTATTTGATGGCAACGGTAGCGCGACGGTTGTAGGAAACAGGAGAGAGTGTTGTCACACCACCTGCTGCTACAGTCTCGATGTTGTCGCGGCTTACGCCCATCTTAACCAGCTCGTTGGCAACAGCCTCAGCACGCTTCTGGCTGAGCTTCTGGTTGAACGATGCGCTGCCGGTCTTGCTGTCAGCATAACCTGTAACGACAATCTTCGAGTCGTTGTCCTTTGCTACGCTTACGAGATCCTTCACATTCTGCATGTCCTTGCGTGAAGCAATCTTCGACTTGCCGATGTTGAAGAATACAGATACAGGAGCTGCAACCACTTCCTTCACGGTCTTTGTTTCGGGAGTTTTGTTGTTCTTCTCTGCAAGCATCTTCTTCAGCTTGTCGTTCTCAGCCTGTGCGTCAGCCACCTGTGCGTTGAGGGCGTCAATCTGGCTCTGTGACAGGGCCTTGATAGCCTCTACGTCAGGAGTCTTGTTCCATGTAGCCTTGCCCAAGTTGTAGGTCAAACCAACCTCAACGTTGAACAGGTTGTCGTGTCCCTTGAATACGTTGTGTGCAACTTCTTTTGCACCTGCCTCTATACCATCGAGATTGCTTTCAGCTGTAACCCAGTTGATGTCAAGGTTGATGGCAACCTTTCTGCTCACACGGAATGTGTTGAGGATACCGGCGGTCAGGTCCATTGCATAAGTGTTGTAGCTCATGTTGCGTCCTACACCACCACCGAGGTAGGGGATGAAGTTCCACACACGCTTGGGGTTGTAGCCGCAAAGCATGTTGCTGAGGTTGAAGAGAACTTCCTCGTTCAATGTCCAGTACTTGTTGGCGTTGTCCGACTTGTTCTTGTAGTCTTCTCCTGCGGGCACTGTGCGACCCCAAACGCCGTTGAACTTGGTGCGGAGACCGATGCCGGGAGTGAACCACTTACCTACTGCTACAGAGAAGCCGAGGTTGTTGCGGTAGTCCTTTAAAGGACTCTTGTCATGGCTCCATCCTGTCTCTTGGTTGCCATAGAACGCAGTTCCGACAACGTTGGCCTGAACAAACCAATTGCTCCAAAAAGAGTTTGTGGCCACACTGTACTTCTCAGTGGGGTCGGCATTTTCATTAGTCTGTGCCATTCCGGCTACAGAGACACCAGCGAGAGCCAGTGCCATAAAAAGCTTTTTCATACCTATAAAAAATTAAAATAAATACTATCTATTGCAGTACATTTATGTGCAAAGGTAAATATTTCTTTTAATATTACCTAATTAATTTACTTCAAAAAAGCGTTTTTGACGAAACAAAAGGCAAAAAAGATGAAATTCTTGTGATTTTCTTTGACGTTTTTGTGCCTGCTTCCATGCTTTGAGGGCGTCTGACTTAGTAGACGCTGCGTCTCGCTGCACTACGAGCAAGGCCAAGGATTAGAGACTGCTGCGCAAGGCGGTAGGCGCAGCGTCCTCATCCCGAACGAATCCCGAAGCCATCCCGAACAAAAACAAGGTCAAGAATTGGAGAATTAGAGAATGTTGCGCCAAGGTAGTAGGTACTATGTCCTCGCTCTAACCGTATCATAATTAAGGCGACGTTACTCCGATTGGGATATTTTTTGAAAAGAAACAGATTTTTTTGACGTTATATTCAGAAAATTTATCTATATTTGCACAATGAAGATGATATTTTAACCTTTGGATGCAAGTTCTTTTGCTGTGCGTAGTATTGCATGGGACTTGCGGTAAATGGAAAAGAGTAATTGGATTAATAAACAAAAAAACAACGGAAATGAAGAAGATTAAGTATTTTGCCATGCTGTTCTTTGCAGCCATGGTGTCGGCGGCAGCCGTTTCGTGCGGTGATGATGGTGATTCAACTAGTGGAGGCGATAATTCAGGCAATGGTGGAGGCGGCTCACAGCAAGTAGATTCGGTCACTACAGCCGCAGCGCAGAAAGCTAAACTGGAGAGCGTTGCCCGCGAACTTGTGGGCAAGGTTAACGCAGAAGAGTTCGACAACATCAAGGAAATAGTCGATGGTGTTCGCCCCTCAGATGGGCAGGAGATAGAAGATTGGTTTGAAGGCTGCAAGGACGCTTGCTTGGTGGAAGAGAGTGGCGACAGCCTGTATTACAATCTGTATGCACTCTCCAATTTCACGGGTTCTTTTGAACTCCAAGGAAACAAGTGGGAGAATCTGAACGCCAAAGTAGATTACTTGCAGTTCAAGTTCAAGGACAAAGCCGGCAACGAATGTGTGCTGAAACTGACGCATAGCGGCAAAGAAACCACGGTACACCACGAGTCGTTCGACGAGAAGGATTACGAATACCGTTGGTATGGATATTATTCCGCATACCTTAAACGTAGGAATGTGAATAGCTACGTCATTCCGGAGAATATCAATGTGACGCTTACGCAGGGCGGCAAGACCGTTGTCTCCACCGATGTCCATACCTCTTTGAGCGTAGGGTCTGGTGATGTGGACATAACCCGTGACGGAGCGGAGGTGTCTGTGACAACAACTGTCAACGACTATAAGGTCGTGCTCCAGAAAGCTCTCTACAGCAAGGGCACGTCGGTTTCGGTGCCATCGCTCGTTATGACAAAGGGCAACGAAGAGCTGATAAGCCTCACAGCACAGGCTACCGGCGACATTTCGGACTTGGACAATCCCGTGAGCAAGACGGCCCGCTTTGAAGTGAAGGTGCTTGGCGGCAAGGCACGTGTGATAGGAAATCTGACCGACGGACAGACCTTGCAACGCAATCTGGAGAACGCAGACAAGAACGAAAACAACGAAACTGAGTATAAGAGGTACATAAACAATGCCAATACACTTATTGACGTGAAACTCTATCTTGACAACAGTAGCAAGTACGGAGCTTATTTGCGTCTGCAACCGTTTGAGAAGAACAAAGGCTGGGGGTATAAGGCTTGGGAATACAAGCCGATTCTCGTGTTTGGCGACGGTTCTTCCTATACGTTTGAGGAGTATTTCGACGAAGTAACCTTTGACAATGTGATTAACAAGGTGCAGAATATCATTGACGATTTTGTCCGCATGTTCGGAGAATAAGGTGCTTTTGAAGAATAGGATAAAGGGCGTGGCGTGGCTTGCGGCCATGCTCGCCTTGATTCATTGCGGCAATGTGGCCGCAGCGAGCGTGCCGTCCAGCGTGGGCGACACGCTCGTTCACACTTTGCGCAACGTCAATGTGCAGGGTCGGCGCGTGCGCTCTTATGTAGGCAAGGTTGACGGCGCGGATGTGGTGGACATGAAACTTATGGAGCTTATGCCGCAGATTCTTGGCAACGCCGACCCTATGCACTACGCCCAACTGCTGCCCGGCGTGCAGACAAACTCCGAGTATGATGCGGGACTGCACATCCAGGGATGCGAAAACTCGCACAATATGGTGGCTATCGATGGTGTTCCTCTCTACAATGTGGCCCACATGCTTGGCTTCTTTTCCGTTTTCAACGCCACGCACTTTTCCAATATGACTTTGCATAAGTCGCTTGTGTCATCCACAACGCCCAACAGGCTTGGCGGAATGGTAAATATGCACACTTCCGACAGTCTCGTGAGGACTGTTGGAGGCGATGTTTCCGTGGGGCCGATGTCGTCGCAAGGCACACTAAGGCTGCCGCTTGGACGTAGAGCTTCTCTTACTGTGTCGGCCCGTGAGGCTTATCTCAACTTGCTCTATGGCCAGTGGCTGAAAACGGACGATGAGCAGATGCGCTATTCCTTTGGCGACTACAATCTCAGTTTACTCTTTTGCCCTGACGAAAGCAATGCGTTGCACCTTGAAGCATACCTTGGCCACGACAATGTGGGGCTGAGTGACGATGGCTATCTGTTTGACGCTCGTTTGCGGTGGGGCAACTTTATGACAGCTATCCATTGGAAACATCTTTTCAGAGGAGGCAGTCTCAGTCAGAGTGCATACTTTACGGGCTATCGCAGTCGCTTCAACATGAATCAGACCAGTGCGAATGTCAGCGTGGTCTCTGACATTTATGACCTTGGCTACAAGGCTCTATTGTCTGTGGGAGGGCTAAAGGCTGGTGCGGAAGTGGCGCACCATTCCATTCAGCCGCAGGAGCCGCATGTCAGTGGAGTGCTGAACGGCACCGACGAGACGGTAAACCGGCAAACTTCGGTAGAGGCATCGCTGTTTGCGTCATGGCACATTGGACTGTCTGAACGGTTCGCTTTGGATTGTGGTGTGCGCACTTCCTGCTATGTGCATGACCGTTCGCACTACTTCAGTGCCGACCCTGGCGCAACTTTGAGCTGGCAATTGTCGCCGCTGACCACACTGTCGCTCAATGCCGGGATAAAGCATCAGTACCTTTTTCAAACAGGTTTCTCCAACATGGGCTTGCCCACAGAGTTTTGGTTCTCGGCTGGAGGCACACAGCGGCCGCAGTATTCCTATGATGTTTCTGCCGCTTTCGAGACCTTGACACACGACAGAGCATGGCGCGTCTCGTGCGAACTGTACTATAAACGCCTGTTCAACCAGGTGGAATACAGCGGCAATGTGTTTGATTTTGTCTATTCTTCCTATTCGTTTGAGAAAGCCTTGCTGTGTGGAAACGGCTACAACTATGGACTTAACCTCATGGTGGAGAAGCGCAAGGGGCGCATTACCGGCTGGTTGAGCTATGCTTTTGGCAGGGCATTGCGCCGCTATCCGGGAACGGAACTGCCCGACTGCTATCATGCTGTACACGAAAGGCCACACGAACTCAATGCCGTGGCTACCTTCAAGCTCGGTCGCCGTTGGAGTATAGGTGCTACTTTCGTGGCCGCTTCCGGCACTCCATATACCAAAGTGGAGCGTTTCTATTTGATAAACAACTATATAGTGGCCGACTACGGCAAGTACAACGCCGAGCGACTGCCCATGTATATGCGTCTGGACCTGTCGGTAAACTATGATTTCCGGTCAAGAAAAGGGCGCAGGAGCGGACTTAATTTCTCGCTCTACAATGTGACGGCTCACGAAAATGTCTTGCTTTACCGGCTGAAAGTGACACGCAATGAACGCACATTGGCCTATAACCCGATGTCGTTTGTGGCTCCGCTGTTGCCTTCAGTCAGCTATTACTACAGTTTCTGATTGTTTCTTTTACCCCGAAAATCCCAATTCCGCCTATGCCGATTTCCCGTTTCAGTCCGCTTGTTCTGTTGTTTCTTGCCGCAGCGATGTGCTTTTCGTGTTCAGTGTCCGAGGAAACCACGGGTGCTGAAAGCTATGTCGTTGAGGGCTGGATAGATAGCGGACACTTCCCGATAGTGAAGATTACGCGTACGATGAGCCTGAAATCCTGTGGCACGAGTGTCGATTCCCTTTCCAACTACGTTGAACGATGGGCGAGGGTTGCGGTGTGCGACGGTGAAAGGACGGTGGTGCTTACCGGTATGGCCGACAAAACCGGTCTACCTCCGTACTTGTATACAACGGGAGATATGCGCGGAGAGGTGGGCAAAACATACACATTGACCATAGATACGCCTGACGGACACCACATAGAGGCAGTCACAACCATACCCGAGCCGGTGTGTCTTGACTCGTTTATGGTTGAGGATGTGGACGGAACCGGCGATAACTGTCAGCTTTATGGCTACACACGAGACCGCAGGAAGTGCAAGCTGTTCACCCAGGTAATCGGCCTTGACAGCGACTACAAGTCGTCTTACCTCGGTTTGTATGACAGCGGCATGATTGGGAATGACGGCAGAGTGGCCATATACCGTGGGCGGACGAACTTGAAAAAGGATTTTTCTCCGTATTTTACGGACATTGACACCTTGCAGGTCAAGTTTTCCGCCATAGACAGCGTGGCATATGGTTTCTGGAGAAGCTTCGAGGATATGGCCTCCTTGTCGCGCAACCCGCTGTTTCCTGTGACAAAGAATCTGCAAGGCAATGTGAAAGGAGCCTTGGGCTATTGGTTTGGCTATGGCTCAACGTTTTATTTCGTTCGCCTAAGCGACCATACGGACGGACTTCCGTGGGAGGCGATAGCGCAAGAATAGGCGGAAGCATCGGCTTCGAAGATTTATAGGACGGTTCTATAAATTGCCGCCGTACAAACAACAATATATCATGAGTTCCGTCTCACTAATTTACTGAAGTTTCGGGTTAGGGGAGCTTGCTGTACGGTTTCTTGTAGAATGTCATAAGTTGCCTCGTTTTTAGACTGCTGAATATGCCTATTCTGACAATACGCCGTATTGACCTCCGAAATACGGCGTATTGTCAAAGTCAAGTCGCTGACTTGTGCCTGTCAAATCGCTGACTTGTGCTTGGCAGTGCGAAATGTCGAATATGTTGTCATATTTGCATCATCTGAATTCTTAAATCCGAAACTTGAGCAGTTTATAGAATCACTCTATAGCGTGCTGTTCAGACTTGCCAGCTTGGCTGCAAGTTTTTCTATCAGCGGCATTTGGCAGCCGTGGCGGTGAGCTTCTTCTATCGGCTTTTCGTAGAGATAGTGCAGTTCCATGGGTTTGTGGTGGTCGAAATCGAACTTCATGCTCGACGCGAACGAAGGCATCTTGGCTGTCATTTCCATCATTTTCTCGGCATAGTCTTCGTTGACGCCGCTTGCGCCACAGGCGTTTGCCGCTGCCACAATCTCGCTCATCATGGCGCGGATGGTGCGCTTGGTTTCTTCATCTTGCAGCAGACTGGGAGCGGAGGGGGCGTTGCAGGCCACGGTCATTCCGTTGAATGTCATGTTCCATACCGCTTTCTGCCACCTCATGTCGTTGTACGACGGTGCTGTCTTCACTCTCAGTCCCACCGAAACCATCTCGTCGACCATGGCGTTGAGCTTTTTCAAGTCGCGGCACGAATAGCTTGCCACTATCAATCGGCCTAATCCCATGTGGTTGATGTGTCCCGGTTCTGGTTTCAGCGTGCAGATAAAGGCCACTCCGGCGGCGAGTTGCACTTGCGGCATGGCTGCCTGTAGGTCGGCTTCCACTCCGATGCCGTTCTGGATGAGCAATACAATAGTGCTGTCTGACGTTATCGGGCGCAGCATCTGCGGCAACTGGTCGTTGGCGGTGGTCTTCAGGGCCACTATAACCACATCGCACACGGGCATCGTCTCGGTGGTTTCGTGGGCGTTCACCTTTGGCAGACTGTAGGAACCGTCGCACGAGTCAATCTGCAAGCCGTGTTCTTTCACGTGTTCGTAGTCGCTGTGCAACAGAAAGTGTACCTCTTTGCCGGCCTTTGCCAGCAGTCCGCCGTAGTAAATGCCTATGGCTCCTGATCCTATGATAGCGTATTTCATGTTCTTTGTCTTATGTGTTTTTTTTATTCCTGTCGTGTTTTTGGGCAGTTCGCGTGTTTCGTGTAGGGAAGAACTCGTAGCTCATCTCCAGTTTGGCGCATTGCCGTCGGCAACGGTGAGATTGCCGAAGCACAGTCCGGGATATTCGCCCGCTGCGGTGGCTTCGCTGACGGCTTCGGCTATTGCTCCGTCGTCCAGTCCGTCGAGATACGCTTCATATCTTGCGCCGCACATCATGGTGGACTGTACCTTTCCTGACGGAGACGCAACCGCAGATGTCTTCAGTTCAAACACCTGTCCGCCGCTGTACGGTATTTGCCGTAGCGAGTCAGCCAGATAGCCGTGGGCAACGAGCGTGTCTAACGATGCGCAGTAGCGTCCTTCCGCTCTGAGCCAGTGCTCTTCAGCGTCACGTATGATCATCAGCCGTTGCTTTACGGCCTTTTCGCGCTCTGCCTTCTCATCGCTGAACCTCAGGGGAGTGGCAATGCTTGCCAGACACAGGCCCACAAGTACGACTGCCGCAGTCGCAAGAATGATGTTAGTCGCTTTGTTGCCGATGGCTTTCATTCCACTTGTTATGTTGTTGACAGGCGCAAAATTACCTCTTTTCCGTCATGCGGCAAGCATCGGATAGCGGTTATTTGTCGTTGACAATGTGAAAGAGTCCTTTGTACATTACTAAATTTGCGGAAATACAGTAACTTTGCGGTACGCTTTGACCAATAGAGAAACTAAGATACACAGATGAAGAAGACCATTTTTGCGGCGATGGCCGCCTTGTTGGCTCTCACGGCTTGTCAGGAATCGCTTGAAGATAGGGCTGCACGTGAGGCCAAGGAATATACTGTGAAGAACTGTCCTGCGCAGATAGAGGAGAATATCACCATAGACAGCCTTGCGTTTGACCGCTCCACGCACACCATGTGCTACTACTACACTCTCATGGGAGCTGCCGACAACAAGGAAGCCATTGAGAATTCCAATCCACGCGGCGTACTGCTCAATGGCATCAAGAACTCTACGTCCGTAAAGACATACAAGGATGCCGGCTACAGCTTCAAATACACATACTTTTCTGCTAAAGACAAAGGAAAAGTGCTGTATACCGTGACCTTCAAAAAGGGAGACTATTGACTTCCTATACACGCAAGTGCGTGGATGTCGGCGGTCCGTACGAAAAAATGCCGGCTTTAAGGGATGCATTGGCTCGGTGGTGAGCGGTGCTTCTTGCACCAGTGTAGGATGCAGAAATACTTGATGAAATAATTAGGAGCGGTAGCGCAAAAGCTTCCATTCCATAAGAATTTTTAAGAAAAAAGTTATAACTTTGCGCCAAGTTGTAGGTTAACATCAAGTTTCAGTCAACAAATTAGTTCTTATGGTTATACGATTATGGCTTGTCGCTGCCGCACTCTTGGCCGCATCGTCTTCGTTCGCCCAAGTGACGGCGACAGGACAAAACACCGTCGACAAAAACATCCTCAATCATCTTGACGGGTCCATCACATTGGGCACAACGGGTGTGGGCATTGATTTGGCCATGCCTATAGGCAATATGGTGCAGGTGCGCACGGGTTTTACCTTTTTTCCACACTATGAACAGACCATGAACTTCGGTGTTCAGGTGGGCGACGACAGCGATCCGACTGTGCAGAACGACAAGTTCAACAAGCTTTCAAACACGCTGAACGAGATGTTCGCCTTTGAGGTGGACCGCAATGTGGACATGGTGGGCAAGCCTACGATGAAAAACTTCAAGCTCTTGGTTGACGTGTTCCCGTTCCGCAACAAGCATTGGCACGTCACCACGGGTTTCTACTGGGGACCGTCAACTGTGGCTACGGCTGAGAACGCCGCCTACGACGCAACCTCGCTGGTGTGCGTGTCAATATACAACAAACTCTACGACCGCGTTCAGGCTTCATACGAGTCGTACCAGCGTTTTCTTGCAGGCGACCCTGCCGACCTCATACCTTACATAAAGGTGGGCGACCAGGAGTTGGTGGCGAGTGAAGAACTATACAACAAGTTCAAGAGCTACGGCAAGATGGGCGTACACGTTGGCGACTACAAGGACGGCACGCCATACAAGATGAAACCAGACGAAGACAATACTGTCTCGTGCAAGATAAAGACCAACAACTTTCGCCCTTACCTGGGTTTTGGATATGGAGGCAGATTGTCAAAACACAGTGACCGCAACTGGATTTCTTTTGATTGCGGCGCCATGTTTTGGGGAGGTACGCCAAGTATTATAACCCATGAGGGGGTTAACTTGGCAAAGGATGTGGACAACATCGACGGCAAAGTGGGACGTTATGTCCGCTTCTTCAAGGCTTTCAAGGTGTTCCCGGTGTTGGAGTTGAGGCTCACCCACCGCATATTCTGAACGAGGCATGGCCGCAGAGTATAGAACCCCGACAATTCTCCTGTATTCATCACATGACAAACACAATGCAAGAGCCTCCCGAAGCAGCTGTTTCGGGAGGCTCTTGTGCGTACCAGACGGAAGACCAAGTGTGGCTACGTTGTAAAGCACACTGGGAAAGTGTAGGGTGGGAGGTGCGGAGCCGCATCACGACAAGGCGCAATCTTTAGAAAATGCGAGAGACTGTGCCGCACATCAGCGTCACTTCACCACCACTTTCTTGCCCTTGAACACATATATGCCGCTGGGCAGTCCTGCGGTAGATATGGCCGACTTGCGCACCACCATACCCTTGAGGCTGTATATCGTGCCGGCGGAAGTGTCGCTGTTACCGTTGATGTCAACGATACCGGCAGGGTCGCCATCCTCGAAGAGCTTCAGTTCTGCGGGTGTTGTGGCGTCAACCTTCACGTATGCGGTGTTGTGGGGAATGGCCTTGACTACTGGATATGTGTAATCGTAGTTGGAACCGACCTTGGTCATGATGTCGGCCATGTAGGTTTCCGCATTGTTTATGGCCAAGCTTCCGTCTTCAGTGAGACCGAGCACACGCATGGTGCTTGCGTCAAAGGGTGTGCAGTTGAAGTGGTCGGACGACCTTACGCCCATGCCGAAGAATACGCCTGTGAGCAGATTGTCGGTGATGGCAGCCGGCGATGTTGTCTCTATTTGCAGTATGTTGTCGGCCGGTGACTCCGATGAGCACTCTATGATGACAGGAGTCTTGGCAGGTACTGTGCCTTCTATATACTTGTATGTGGCTGTGCCGTTGCCCTGTATCTTGTTGATGTAGAGGGCGCGCATGCCTGTGGAGGCGAAGCTGAACGCAAAGTCGGCGAAGAATGTTGTGTAGTACTTGCCGTTGTGCTCAAACATTGGCTTCACTCCGATGTAGTTGTCTGTGGTGTTCACCGGCTTGATGTACCAGCGTTGGGTTGTTGAAGTCTTTGTGTCAACATAGCTCTGCTCGTCTTTCGGATAGTTGTTCCGGTCGCTTAGAAAAATTGGCTGTGAGTGGTCTATCTGCCAAGCCCGGTAGCTGCCGTCGTTGAGAGCGGTAAGCTTGATGTAGTAGTTGATCATGTCGTGGAGGTTGGTTCCCTGCGCACTGATGTTGTATTCATTGTCCGACACGTTCCGAATGTAGAATACAGTGCCGGGGTCGGTTGTCACCACATCGACATCCCGTCTTGTCACCAAGGCTCCCGCATCCACAGTTGTTGACGTGATGTCTACTCCTTGGCTATGGTTGTCGCTTAGCGACATATATCTTTCTGTCACCACATTCTGTATGCGGTAATACCCGTTTCCGTTGAGTTGGGCATGGGCGGCAAGTCCTGAAAAGCAGGCTAATACTATTGAGGTAATGGTTTTGTTCATGTTGTCCTTAAATGAAAATAACCGAATTTCATGCATTATCTACATCTTTCTAATGAAGATAAGTATGAAATTCGGTTACGTTATTTGATCTTGCTTCTTACAGTCTGATGTCCGTCATTACTTGGCGATGCAGATTGTCACACGGTTCATGTCGTTCTCGGCGAATGGCTGAACGCGTGAGCCTTTAGATTCGGTGGTCATGCGGCTCTTGGCGATGCCTTTGGCTGCAAGAGCGTTATAGACAGTCTGGGCGCGGTTGGCTGCAATCTTGTCGTTGATGGCGTTGCTGCCAGTACCCTTGTCAGCATAACCTGTCAGAGTGATCTTGGCATCGGGATTTTCCTTCATGTAGTTCACGATGTCGTCAATCTTAGATGACTGCGATGATGCTATTGTCTTGCTGCCGATGGGGAAGAAGATGTCGCAACGGAAGTCCTGCTTCTTCTCAACAGGCTTTACTTCCTCCTTGGGAGCGGGAGTGGGAACGGGTTTCTCAACGATGCGCTCAATCACTCTCTCCACAGGCTGCGGAGCGGGAACGGTCTTTGTTGTGTGGGTCTTGCCCAAGGCGAACTTCACGCCAACCAAACCGTTGAAATACCAGTCGGGGTTGCCGGCCTTCTTTGAGTTGTAATTGTCGCTCAGAGTGTTCACAGAAACTTCTGCACCCACAGTAACCTTGTCGCTGATGCGGAAGTCAACGTTTGCACCGAGGCGTGCAACGAAGCGAGCCTTTGTGCCTTCGCCTTTCTCGTCATTCCAAAGATAGGCCAGAGGCTGCTGCTTGGTGTAGTTTGCGAGGTTGGCATAGTGTGCGGCCATATTGTTGTTGGCTGTGGCAGCCTCCTTGTTGTTCCATGCGATGTTGGCACCAACGCCACCGAACACGCCCACAGATACAAGACGCTTGGGGTTGTACTCGCAGAAGAGGTTGGTGAGGTTGAATGTAGCGTCAACCATGGGAGCTACATAGTTCCACTTCCAACGCTGCTGGTCCATGCCGTCAACGTCCTGTCCGGCGCGGCTCTGCCAAGCGTTTACAGAGAGACGTGCGCCCACTACCTTGTTGAAGTTGTAGCCAACACCTATCTGGGCGTTAGGCGAAAGCAACTTGCCGAAACTAATCTCGCCCAATGTGTACTGTCCACCAATCTGAACCTGGCCGTACCAATGCGGATTGAAGACCTCTACAGTCTTGGCTTCCTGGGCTGAAACGGCTGTACAACCCAATGCCAATGCACTTGACAGTAATATACTCTTGAATTTCATATTGTAAACTTGTTTAAAACGTTTTGAGAACTTTGTGGAGTGGCGGTCTGTGGCCGCCACCCACAAAAGTCTTATCTAATTATTCCACGACCTTAACATAGAATTCCTTTGAGACATAAACGCCAGAGAAGTCTACGGCCTCATAGGTGAGTTCATATACACCGGCCTTGTCGGCCTCGAAGCCAATCTTGCGTGTCTCGCTGCCAACCACTTCGCCAAGGTTTGTGCCGCTGACAGTAGCACCCTCGGGCTTTCTGGTCACGCTGATGCAGCGCTTGTATGCCGGGCAGAGTATCTCGCCGTTGTAAGACGAAGCGATGAAGATGGTGGAAGCCTTGCCTCCGTCGAGCTTCATGTAAGTGGGAACAAGCTGCTCGCGCGACAACTGGTTCCATGGTCCTGTGCTTGTTGTGTAGAACAGGGCCGGCTGGAGCAGAGAGTTTGACTTGCGGAGCAAGTTCTCGAAACGCTGTATGTACTCGTTGATGCGAGTGATGTACTTGCCGTCGATAGTCTCGGCATAACCCTTCACCTGATTAACGAGGTCGTTGACCTTGTTGATCATGTTGCCTACCTGACTGTTGATGTCTTCAACAATCCTGTTGAAGTCATCCATAGGGATGGTGACATCGTAGGTCTGGTCCTTCTTGTTGTATGTGATGCCAAGGCCGCTGACATCAATGTCGCCAATTGTTACGGTTGCTGTAGCTCCGAGACTACTCAAGTTAAAGGTAACGGTGTTGTCATCGTTAACCGTACCTGTTACTTCGTCTTTACCCACAATCAAAACATTCGCCTCAACACTTGGTGTGGGAACAGTACCGTCAATCTTGATAGTGCTGATGTCGGGCATATCCTTTAAGGTCACGGAAGTCTTTATGTTCTCCAAGCCCTTGATGGGAGTCCAGTTGAATGTGTAGTCATCGAATTTGAACTTCGACTGTAGGGTCGGTATTCTCGGCAGGTCGATGTTCTCAAATGTAGGATTGTTCTTCAAGAAGATGTAAGACAGAGGTTTGATGGCTGTAGCGGCCAAGTTCATCCTTGAGGTGATGAAGCGTGTCTTTGTGTTGGTGCCGTCAGTTATTTCCTGTTCAGCTTCAAGAGCGTAAGCAGTCAGACGGTTGTTGACCACCTGCTCTATGCTGCTGGCTATTTCTTTGAGGTTCAAACGGTTTGTGCTTGGCTTGCGCAGCTTGTCGAGCACGTTCTTGGCGGCGTCCTTCAGGGCTGTGGCATCGTCAGCAGTCCATGTCTTGGCTGCATCGACCTTGCTCTTGTCGAGATTAATCTTAACGGCATACAGGTTGCTCTTGTTGCCAGCACGTGTAAAGCCGTACTTCAGCACGCGGTCGCTCTTTTCAACAGTGGCGGTGAAGGGAGCCTCGTTGCCTTGGCTGTCCACAACCTTCAGAGTGATACCAGAGAAGTCCATGTTGGAGGGGTTGATGGTGGCATAAACGATACCAGCGTTCTCGCCGGACTCCGAGTCGATGAGCAGTTCGTTGTTGCCGGGGATTACGGTCTGGCCGTTAAGGAATTTCACCTCGCCGCCCTTGGCATAACCGTAGTATGAGCCAAGGATGTGAGCCTCAACGCCAATGCATGAGTAGTTCTCATAGCCGCTTATTGGGCTTTCAGTTGCCTGAATCTCAATGCCGGTAATCATGTTTACCATAGCATTGAACAGCTCGTTCAGCTGTTTCTGCAACTTTTCAATCTCTGCCATTATTTCTTCCTTCAATGCGTCGTCGGCATCTTTGAAAGCCTTTGCAAGTTCAGAGGCTTTATCGTTAAGCTCTGTCTTGGTCACATAGTTAATGAGTTTTGCGTTGATGGCTTCGATGGAATCCTTGTTGGCTTTGCTCTGTGCGAGGGCTGAGTCAACAGCTGCCTTCACTGCATTGAAGTCCGCGGTGTCAACCTTGCTGTCGAGCTTGGTGTTAAGTTCGTTCAAATCACCCACACCTTTTCTAACCTCCTCAAGCAAGATGGAGTCGCGCTTAATCTTTCCATCGAGTTCACCATACTTTTCGTACAGCTCAACAATCTTGGTGTCACGCTCGTCCAACTGGCTTTGCAGGACATTTTTGATTGAGTCGGTGTACTGCTTGCTCTCTTCGTGGCAGGCTTCGAGCTGTCCTTCCAGGTTTGCTTTTGCCACGTCAAGAGCTGTCTGAGCTTCGACAGCCGCATTAGCTACCTTCTGGTCGGTGTAGGTGTTGGCTGCACTCTTTGCTTCATTGATAGCACTCTCAGCCTCTTCAATCCTGTCGTTGAGGGCTTCGATGTCAGCTGTCTTAATTTCGTCAATCTTGCTGTCAAGAAGACGCTTCAATTCGTTGACCTGACTCTGCAGGTCTGTAGCCTGCCTGTTCAGCTCGTCAGCAATTGAACCTTGCGCGTTGTACGCGGCATCGCTCTCATGGTCAGTACAAGACACGAGTGTACTTCCTCCACCCACTAAGATGGCAGAGAAGAGCAAAATACTAGTTAATTGTCTTTTCATTACGTTTTTATAATTTAATCAAACATCTGTTTCCTCTATCTGTTTCCTCTATAACATCCGCATCATATAATATTAATGTGTGTACATAAACTGTAACATAACACACGGAATCCCGGCGAACACAAACTAAGTGTTGTCGTCATCTCTGCCTTTCCATTACCTTGTTCCTAATATCTGGATACTTTTTCCGTCCATCACATTACAAGTCATAACGAGTAACGGTGCAAAGATACGCACTTTTTCTATAAGAGGAATCTTATTCTGTCGTTTTTTTTTAGACAAAGTATGATTGACGACAAAACGAAAGGAAAATGGAAGAATAGCAATATTACGATAAAAAACGATAACTCGGTATGATTAGCCCGGAACTTCGCCGTCCCATACCAAGTTATTGTTTTACTGCCACTAAGTAATGTTCAAAAATAAGTAGGTATTCAAAATTATTCGTATATGTTTATTGGTCAGCAGGTGTCTATTATACTTTGACATGTCTATGCGCTTTCTTTTTGCCTGTGTGCCCGGCTTTCATCGGTCGTGTAGCCCGCTACACTCCCTCTTCAATCCGAACACACAGTCAAAAAAAATAAAGCGCATATCCATATCAAATAATTTTGAACACCTACTTACAATGCGAACTTGTGCAACTTATTTTTGAACATTACTAAAAGGATGAACCTACGGAGGTTGTTGTTCGTACAGCGGCGTTTTATAGAACCGCCCATTGATTATTCCGCTTTCTCTTCCTCTTCGGGAGCTATGAGTTTGTAGCCCTTTCCGTGGATGTTGATGATTTCCACCTGGTCGTCGTCCTTCAAGTGCTTGCGCAGTTTGGTGATGTACACGTCCATGGAGCGGGCATTGAAGTAGTTGTCGTCAATCCAGATGGTCTTCAGGGCAAAGTCGCGCTGAAGGATTTCGTTGGTGTGGCTGCACAACAGAGCCAGAAGCTCGTTTTCCTTTGTGGTCAACTTGGTCTGCTTGTCGCCGATAGTGAGCAGTTGCTTCTGTGTGTCGAACGTGAAACGGCCGATATGGTAAAGGGTGCTCTCTTTTACCTTCTTGCCGCGCACTCGTCTGAGTATGGCTTCTATACGGAACACAAGTTCTTCCATGGAGAAAGGCTTGGTGATGTAGTCGTCAGCTCCTATCTTGAAGCCTTCAAGGATGTCTTCTTTCAGGGTCTTTGCGGTAAGGAATATGATGGGGATCTCGGCGTTGGCCGCACGGATTTCCTGCGCAAGCGTGAAACCGTCCTTCTTGGGCATCATCACGTCAAGCACACAGATGTCAAACTTGGCTTTCAGAAAAGTCTTATAGCCAACTTCTCCGTCGGGGCAAAGCTCTGCGTCGTAGCCTTTTGCGGCGAGATACTCGCGCAAGAGCATACCCAAATTCTCGTCGTCTTCGCAAAGAAGAATTTTCAGGTTCTCTTCCATAGTCTCTTTATGTTTTAGTTAAATTATAATGTTGTTGTCTTTTCTCTTTCCATGTGGTGCTTATGCCGGTAGAGACGGGTCAGCTCTTCACCGCATCAAGCGATATTGTGAACGTGGTGCCCTTGCCGTAGGTACTCTCCACCTTGATTTCCCCCTTGTGCAAGTCCACAATCTTCTTTACATAGGCCAGTCCCAGACCGAAACCTTTCGCATCGTGCAGGTTGCCCGTGTGTACTCGGTAGAACTTCTCGAATATCTTTTTGAGGTTTTCCCTCTTTATTCCCATGCCTGTGTCGCGTATGGACATGAGCAGATGTTCGCCCTCGTTCCACGTCTTGATGTATATGTCGAGCGGCTTGTCCGGATTTCTGTACTTTACGGCGTTGTCCATAAGGTTGAATATGGCGTTCTGAAAGTGCATCTCGTCCACGTAGATGGTGGAGTCCACGGCCTCTATGTCGGTGTAGATCTTGCCGCCGGTATGTTCTACGCGTAGTGTAAACGAGTGGGCGATATTCTCCACAAGTTCATTGGCGTCAATCTCTTTCTTCTTGAACACGGCGTTCTTGCGGTCGAACATGGACATCTGCAGTACCTTCTCCACCAGGAAACGCAACCGTTTTGACTCATCGTTGATTACGCCGCCCAAGTGCTTCATCATAGTGGGGCTTTTCGTCACGCTTTCGTCGCCGAGCATCTGTGCGGCGAGCGATATGCTGGCGATGGGAGTCTTCAGCTCGTGGGTCATGTTGTTGACAAAGTCGTTCTTTATCTCGGTGTACCGCTTTTGGCGGAATATAACCACGATGGTGAAGATAAACGTGACGAGCAGAACGATAGTGAACACCACCGACGGTATCATAAACCTTATGCTCGAGAATATGTAGTTGTCTATGTCGGGGAAGTGAATCTTCACCACACCCATCTTCGACGACGGGTCGTTGCGGAACAGCACTTGCGAGTAGGTGTACTCTTGTCCTTCGTCGGAATATTCCGGGCAGCGGTACACCTCACGCCCGTCTGTGGTAGAAACCGTGAAGTGGTAGTGTATGCTTACGCCGTTGTTGAGCAGCTCGGCGCGCAAGTCTTGGTCAAGTAGCTTGAAGTTGATGCGCTCTTTCAGAGGCTTGTCGCTTGCGGTGTAAAGGATGTTGTAGACCACCTCGTCAAGCAGCGCCTTCTGGTAAACGTATCTGTTGCGCACAATTTCCTGTAGCGACTTTGAAGCCTCGCTTATGGAGTTCTTGTCCGAACGCAGTATTATGGCCTTGGGTATGGTTGACGGCTTTGTGGTGATGGTTTTAAGCTGGAATGAAGAATAGACGGTGCCGTCCTTGCCCGTCACGGCATACTGGTGGGAGTGTTGCACCACATCGTTGAGCTTTCCCGAACGGCTAGCGACCGAGTCCCGATGAAAAGCACGACGTTCTGTTTCGTTGACGTCCTTTTCGAGATAGCGCAACGTCTCGTTGAGTTCGAGGTTGCGTGAAGCCTGATACAGACTGCGGTTTACCGATTCGTCGAACTGTTCTTTCTTCATCTTTGCCATTTCTTCTATGTATGACAGCTGAAGACAGAGCAGCGCGAGGAACGAAAACCCCATCACGATGGCTACAGTCCAAATAGTGGATTTCTTCATGGCGACAAAGTTAAACTAAAAACGGAAACGTTGTTCCGTAAAAGTTAATTGTTTCCGTTAAATTTAACAGCGTTAACAAAAAGCAGTCTTTTTGTGTCGGTATAATTAAGCAATACAGGGTCTGACCGTGCGAAAGAACTTAGGCTGTAAGCTCCCGTTGTTGTGAGGAGCTTACAGCCTAAATATTTGAGAATGGTTGTTTGTCGCCTTCCGGCTTTCCATATTTATATGCTGTTGCCGAGGCTCTAATCCCTCGGAGTTTGTTTGTGGCAATCCTCGTGCCACGTCAGAGTCCCCCGATTAAGTACCACACAAGAATTTCAGCCGCCCACCGTAGTTCGTGTTCGAGTTCGAAGAAGCGTTGTTCGCGTTCGCATAGGCGAGACCGCTGTTCGCATTCGAGTTGTTGCCAGACCGCAGAACACAGCGGCGCGTGGGATTTTCTGCCTTTTGTTACTTTGCTTACATAATCGGACGCACGATGTCCACTTTCAGACCGAGCGCGTCAATGATGCGGAAGAACATGCCTACACCCGGCTCTATCACGCCTTTCTCTATGCGAGAGATATAGGTCTTGTCTGTTCCCACTTTCTTGGCAAGGTCTGATTGTGTCATGTGCTCTTGCTTTCTTGCGTCAAGGATTATCTGACCGACACAATAGTTTGTCGCTTCCTTTCTGAAACTTTCTCTTTCCGCAGTTCCTACTGCGCCATACTTGGCATCAAGAATGGCATCGAAACTGCTAATGTCATTTCTTTGCTGCATAATATTCCTTTTTAAGTTCAAGTGCTTTCTCTATCTCCTTTGAGGGTGTCTTCTGCGTTTTCTTCTGAAAACCGTTGAACAGCATCACGATGTTGCCCTCATCAAAGATGAAGAATGCACGGTATATATTTCCGTTGTAGGAGGCTCTTATCTCATAGAGACCGTCCTTTATGAACTTTACAAATTTCTCGTTCACTCTCTCCTGCATCTTCAGCACATCAAGCACATAGTCTATTTTCTTCTGTGCGCCCATCTCCAAGGAGCGGTAGAATGTGAGGAAGTAGTCTTTGTAAACCAATATCTTCCGTTCCGAATTCATGCTGCAAAGGTAATACTTAAAGTTGATATATCCTACAACTTAACATACTCGATTATCTGCTTCACGTTCCAGTTTGCGTATTCTACGCGGTTGAGTAGTTGGGTAAACCGCAAGATGCGCCTTGCGCAGTACTCGTTCACGAAAGGGTCGGTTATGTTGCCGTCCTTGTCGATGCACTGCTTCGTTACCAACTTGTCCGTGCTGATGTAGCCGGGCTTGATTTTGTGAACCACGCGGATATAGACTTTGTAGAAGCCGTCCTTGCGCGGTGTTCTCACTACAGGTTTGAATGTTGCCATATTTCTATCTTTCAAAATTCGTTTGTAAGTTCTTGTAAGTGGTCGCCCGGTTTCTTGTGTAAGTTTTTGTAAAGCAAACCCTGCACATTCTGCATGATTATCGTGCAGAATGTGTAGACCGCCTAAAAATAACTTAGGCTGTAAACCCCTTTATATATCGGGGCTTACAGCCTAACTCCTTGGATTTAGAGGACTATCACCTTATTCCTCAACAGCAGCCTGCGCCGCTGCAAGACGTGCTATTGGCACGCGGAATGGAGAGCAGCTGACGTAGTTGAGGCCTACACGGTGGCAGAACTTTACGGATGAAGGCTCACCGCCGTGCTCGCCACAGATGCCGCACATGAGGCTCGGACGTGTCTTGCGACCCTTGTCCACAGCCATCTGTATGAGCTGTCCTACGCCGTTCTGGTCAAGCACCTGGAACGGGTCAACGTTCAGAATCTTCTTGTCGAGATATACAGGCAGGAAGCTGGCGATGTCGTCGCGGCTGTAGCCGAAGGTCATCTGCGTAAGGTCGTTGGTTCCGAAGCTGAAGTACTCTGCCTTCTTGGCGATGAGGTCGGCGGTGAGGGCAGCGCGCGGTATCTCTATCATCGTACCTACATGGAACGGTATCTCCACGCCTTCCTGTGCAAACAGCTGCTTGGCTGTTTCGCGGATTACCTTCTCCTGCGCGTCAAACTCGTTGACGATACCAATGAGCGGCACCATTATCTCCGGGTGTGGGTCGAAGCCCTCTTTCTTCAGCTGGATGGCTGCGCCGAGGATGGCCTTAGTCTGCATTTCGGTTATCTCAGGATAGGTGTTGCCCAAGCGGCAGCCACGGTGTCCGAGCATAGGGTTGTGCTCGCTGAGGCTGTTGACGCGGTGCTGTATCTGCTGCACCGACACGCCCATCTCCTTGGCCATGGTTTCCTGGCCGGCGAGATCGTGGGGAACAAACTCGTGCAATGGCGGGTCAAGCAGACGGATGTTTACTGGATAGCCGTCCATAGCCTTGAGAATGCCGTAGAAGTCCTGCTTCTGGAATGGCAGCAGCTTCTCAAGAGCCTTCTTGCGACCCTCTACCGTGTCGGCGAGAATCATCTCGCGCATGGCCTTGATTTTCTCGTTCTCGAAGAACATGTGCTCGGTGCGGCACAGTCCGATGCCCACGGCACCGAAGTTGCGGGCCACCTGTGCGTCATGCGGAGTGTCGGCATTGGTGCGCACAACCAGCTTCGTGTATTTGCTGCACAAGTCCATGAGGGCGGCGAAGTCGCCTGTCACCTCGGCCGGTTTGGTCTTTACCTCGCCGAGATAAACCTCTCCTGTGGAACCGTTGATAGACATGTAGTCGCCCTCCTTGAGCACCACGCCGTCTATCTCAACCGTGCGAGCCTTGTAGTCAACGTTTATCGCTCCTGCACCCGACACGCAGCACTTGCCCATGCCGCGAGCCACGACAGCTGCGTGTGACGTCATACCTCCACGTGCTGTGAGTATGCCCTCGGCAGCCGACATTCCGGCCAAGTCCTCGGGGCTTGTCTCGATGCGCACCATCACCACCTTGTGGCCGGCGTCGTGCCATTTCTCTGCATCGTCGGCAAAGAACACAATCTGTCCGCAAGCGGCTCCTGGCGATGCGGGCAGTCCACGAGTGAGCACCTTAGCCTTGCTCTGGGCAGCCTTGTCGAATACGGGGTGCAGCAGTTCGTCAATCTTGTTTGGTTCGCAACGTTTCAGGGCTGTCTTCTCGTCTATTTCGCCCTCACGCAGCAAGTCCATGGCAATCTTCACCATGGCCGTACCGGTGCGCTTGCCGTTGCGTGTCTGCAAGAACCACAGTTTACCTTCTTGTACGGTGAACTCCATGTCCTGCATATCGTGGTAGTGCTTCTCCAGCTTCTCCTGCAATGCGTTGAGCTGGGCGTAAATCTCCGGCATTGCCTCTTCCATTGACGGATATTTGGAGGCACGCTCCTCCTCGGGTATCTGCTGCTGCTTTGCCCAACGGAGTGAGCCTTCCTTGGTTATCTGCTGTGGCGTGCGTATGCCGGCCACCACGTCCTCGCCCTGTGCGTTAACGAGATACTCGCCGTTGAAGCGGTTTTCGCCAGTGGCAGCGTCGCGGCTGAAGCAAACGCCAGTGGCCGAAGTCTGTCCCATATTTCCGAACACCATGGCCATCACGGTGACTGCGGTTCCCCACTCGGCGGGTATTCCCTCCATCTTGCGGTAGAGTATGGCGCGCTCGTTCATCCAGCTGTCGAATACGGCGCAGATAGCACCCCACAACTGCTCCATCGGGTCGGTGGGGAAGTCTTTTCCCGTCTGCTCCTTGATGGCAGCCTTGAACAGGGTGACGAGTTGTTTCAGCTCGTCAACACTCATCTCGTTGTCGAGAGTGATGCCGCGCTGTGCCTTTACCTTTTGTATAATGGCCTCAAACGGGTCGATGTCTTCCTTATTCACCGGTTTCATGCCGAGCACCACGTCGCCGTACATCTGCACGAAGCGGCGGTAGCTGTCGTATGCGAAGCGTTCGTTGCCGGTCTTCTTGGCCAGTCCCTCAACCACATCGTCGTTCAGACCAAGGTTGAGAATGGTGTCCATCATGCCGGGCATTGATGCGCGTGCGCCGGAGCGGACGCTGACAAGCAGTGGGTTGGCCACATCGCCGAACTTGCTGTTCATCAGGCTCTCGATATGTGCCACCGATTTGGCCACATCGTCCTTGAGCAGAGCCACAACATCGGCCTTGCCCTTCTCGAAATATTCGTTGCAAACGTCAGTAGTGATAGTGAATCCCGGAGGTACTGGCACACCGATAAGGTTCATCTCAGCCAAGTTGGCACCCTTACCGCCAAGGAGGTTTCTCATGTCCGCCTTGCCTTCAGCCTTTCCGTTGCCGAAGGTGTAAACTCTCTTTTCGTTCATAAGTTAGGTGTATTTATAGATTAAAATAGTTAATTGGTTCACGTTTCGATATGCAAATATAATAAATTCCGCCAAGTAAAAAAATTATTCGTCGGAAATATATTGCTTGCATAGGAGAGCATGGCAGTTGCGGAGCCTGCGTGGCAGACGGTCTCCAATCGCCAATCGCTGCCGCTGCGGTAAACTTGCGGGGACTATTCCTTCACCATTCCTCACTTATTTTGTAATTTTGCACCCCGACAATTAATCACATTATAATAATGAGCAGAAAGAAAAAACCGCTGCCGCTGCTGGAAGGTATCACCATAACCGATGTTGCGGCCGAGGGAAAGGCCATGGCCAGAGTAGACGACATGGTGGTGTTCGTGCCGTTTGCCGTGCCGGGCGATGTAGTGGACCTGCAAGTGAAGAAAAAGAAGCACCGCTACTGCGAGGCCGAAGTGGTGCGCTTTATAGAATATAGTAGCGTGCGCGAGAAGCCCCGGTGTCAGCATTTCGGAGTGTGCGGCGGATGCAAGTGGCAAAATCTGCCCTACGAAGAGCAGCTGAAGGCCAAACAGCGTCAGGTGCACGACCAGCTCACGAGGATAGGCAAGGTAGAGCTGCCGGAGTTCCGTCCCATTATGGGTTCGGTGAAGACTTTTGAATACCGCAACAAGCTGGAGTTCGGATGTTCCAACAAGCGTTGGCTCACCAGGGAGCAGATAGCTTCCGGCGAGGAATACGACAACATGAACGGCATAGGCTTCCACATAACCGGGGCTTTCGACAAGATTTTGCCAATAGAGAAGTGCTGGCTCATGGACGACACCCACAACGCCATACGCAACGCTATAAGGGACTATGCCTTTGACAACGCCATCCCGTTCTTCGACCTGCGCGCTCAGCACGGCCTGCTGCGCGACATTATCATACGCAACTCCAACACAGGCGAGTGGATGGTGATAGTGCAGTTCCACTTCGACGAGCCGGGCGATGAAGATAAGGCCATGGGGCTGATGCGGCATCTGGCCGACACGTTCCCGCAGATAAGCTCGCTGATGTATGTGGACAACCAGAAGTGCAACGATACCATAGGCGACCAGAACATCATCACATACAAAGGCACCGACCACATATTCGAGACCATGGAGGAGCTGCGCTTCAAGGTTGGTCCCAAGAGCTTCTACCAGACCAACACCGAACAGGCTTACCACCTCTACTCTGTGGCCCGCGAGTTTGCCGCGCTCACCGGCAACGAACTTGTCTATGACCTCTACACCGGCACAGGCACTATAGCCAACTTCGTGGCACGCAAGGCGCGCCGGGTGATAGGCATCGAGTATGTGCCGGAGGCTATTGAAGACGCGAAAATCAATTCGGAAATCAACGGCATCGACAACACCGAATTCTTCGCCGGTGACATGAAGGACATTCTGAACGATGAATTTATTGCGCACTATGGACGTCCCGACGTAATCATAACCGACCCACCCAGAGCCGGAATGCATCCCGAAGTGGTGCAGACCATACTGCGCACCGCGCCACGCCGCATAGTCTATGTGAGCTGCAACCCTGCCACACAGGCCCGCGACCTCGCCCTGCTTGACGTGAGCTATCGGGTCATGGCCGTGCAACCCGTGGATATGTTTCCCCACACGCCCCACGTGGAGAACGTGGTGTTGCTCGAAAGGAGGGAGGCGTGATGAAAGGCATGAGAATTCTGTGCGCCACGGCTCTCACCATGGCCGCAACCACAATGGCAATGGCCGGCAACAGCGGCAATGACAGCAAGACCGGCATTACAGCCACGGCAAAGCTGAGCGGATACGTCATTGGCCAGTATCAGGCCACGTTCAAAGAGGACGACAATAGCAACACGTTTGACGTGCGCATGGTGCGCCTTGCCTTGGGAGGAAAGCTGCTCAACGAGGTGGAATACAAGGCGCAGGTGCAGCTGAACGGCAACACCGCTACGCTTGGCAGCAGTCCCCGCATAGTGGATGCCTACGCCGAGTGGCAGCGGTTCGGCTTCTTCAAGGTGAAAGCGGGGCAGTTCAAGCGGCCTTTCTCCTTTGAAAATCCCATGCACCCGATAGACCAGGGCTTCATGGGCTACTCGCAAAACGTGTCGAAGTTGGCCGGTTTCAATGACCGTTCAGGCGAACAGGCGAGTAACGGGCGCGACATCGGAGTGCAGATTCAGGGCGACCTGTTGCCCGACAACAATGGCCGCACCCTGTTGCACTATCAGATTGGCGTGTTCAACGGTCAGGGCATAAACACCAAGGACGTGGACAACCGCAAGGACATCATCGGCGGACTGTGGGTTGCACCCGTAAACGGACTCCGCATCGGTGCATTCGGCTGGACCGGCTCGAAGGCACGCAACGGTAAATGGACCGATGCCGACGGCACGGAACACTCGGGCACTGTAGTTCTGCCGCAACATCGTTATGCTTTCAGCGCAGAATACAAGGCCAAGGGCTGGCAACTCCGCTCCGAATACATCCACTCCACGGGCTACGCCTTCAAGACTACCTATCAGAAACAGGGCGACCAGAACGACGCAACGGTCAATACCGCTCTCGGCAACAAGGCCGACGGCGTGTACGCTCTATGCATTGCGCCTGTCATACAGGGCAAACTGGCGGCCAAGGCACGCTACGACCTCTACCGCCCGCGTGCAGACTGGGCAACGAGCCGTACACAATATGAAGTGGGACTCAACTGGATGCTGAACAAAAGTGTGGAATTGCACGCCGAATACGCCCTGGTCAACGACCGCAGTCTGGCCAAGCACAATTATAGTGTGGTTGACCTGCAGTTCAGCGTGAGGTTCTGATATTTAGACAGACAATAACAGCGTTTAGACAGACACTAGCAATGTCTAAACGTCAATCACAAGGCCGTCGTAAGCCATTTCAAAACCGTCGGGCAAACGTTTCTGGATGGTCGCGTGCAGACCCATGTCGTGGTTGGCGTGGATGAAGAGCGTGCGCTTTGCACCCACATTCCTCGCAAATTCGATAGCGTCGGGCACAAGTTGGTGTGAGTGGTGTGGTTTTTCAAAGCGCAAAGCGTTTACCGCCAATACCTCCACACCGGCCAGGCTGGCCATCTCCTGCGGCTCTATGGTTTTCATGTCCGTTATATATGCGAACCGTCCGAAACGGTAGCCCAGTATCGGGAGCTTGCCGTGCATTACCCTAATGGGCATTACCTTAATGTCGCCCACGGTCATTTCCTCGTGCGGCTCTATGGTGTGGAGCCTCAAGTCTGGTACTCCGGGATATTTTTCCTTTGCGAAACAGTAGGGGATGTTGTGGCGCAGAGAGTCGGAAGTTTTGCTGTCGGCATAGATGTCCACATCGCCGAAGCGGCAGAAAGGACGCACATCGTCAATGCCGGCCACGTGGTCGTAGTGGGAATGTGTGAGGAGTATGCCGTCAATCTTCCTGAACGGCAGCGGCAAAACCTGCTGCCTGAAGTCAGGGCCGCAGTCTATTAGTATGCGTGTGCTTTCCGTTTCCACAAGCGCAGAGGTGCGCAACCGCGTGTCTCTGGGGTCTTTGCTTGTGCAAACCTCGCAGTTGCAGCCTATCGTTGGCACTCCGCAGCTTGTTCCGGTGCCGAGAAACGTGACCTTCATCGTATGTTTACCTCTGGCATTATGTCTATTCCGAACTTTGACTTCACGTCCCGTTGTATGGTCTTGCACAGGTTTAGCACCTCCAATCCGGTGGCTCCGCCCTTGTTGACGAGCACGAGAGCCTGAGTGGAGCACACTCCGGCATGTCCGAGCGAACGCCCTTTCCATCCGCACTGTTCTATCAGCCACCCGGCCGGTATCTTTTCATGGCCGTCTGGCTGGGGGTAGTGGGGCATGGAGGGATAGGCTGCGGCCAGTTTCTCGTAGGTTTCTCTGCCGACAACGGGGTTCATGAAGAAGCTCCCGGCGTTGCCTTCCACCTCCGGGTCGGGCAGTTTGGTTCTCCTGATTGCTATAATGGTGTTGCGAAGTTGCGCTGCCGTGGGACTGCCGATGCCTTGCTTCTCCAGTTCGGAGCGGATGTTGCCGTAGTCAAGGCGTGGCGTAAACGTGGATGAAAGTCGGTATGTGACGTGCGTGATGATATAGCGGTTGAGCCATTCGCCCTTGAAGCGGCTCTGGCGGTAGGCATAGCCGCACTCTTGGTTGCTGAAAGACACGGTGCATCCCGTCTTGACTTCCACTGCTTCCACCTTATATATAATGTCTTTTGCTTCCACTCCGTAGGCACCGATGTTCTGTATGGCACTCGCACCCACCTCGCCCGGTATGAGCGAAAGGTTCTCCGCTCCGTACCAGCCGTGCGCTACGCAGAGTGCAACTATGCTGTCCCATTTCTCTCCGCTGCCCACACGGAGCAGCGTGCCGCCCTCCACGGACTGCGCTTCCCAGCCCTTTATGGCCGAATGGAGCACCGTTCCGGGGTAGTTCTGGGTCAGGAGAAGATTGCTGCCTCCGCCCAGCAAGAGCAGTGGTTGGTCGCTTTCGGTCAGACCGTTGAGGATATTACGCAGGTCGTCAACGCAGTCGAACTCTATGAAGCGGCGGCATTTTGCCTTTATTCCGAACGTGTTGTGACGCGTGAGGTCGTAGTCTGCAAAGTCTTTCATGGGCATATGGGGTAGGGGAGAACTATTGGTTGAACTCGGTGAGCATCCATTTGCCGTGCACGTTCTTGAAAGAAAGTTCCATTTCAAGTCCGTTGGCAATGCCGCGCAGAACGAAAATCCTGCGTTGGCTCTCACTGTAGGGTTGTCCGTATGTAATATTGTATATGGTTTTGCCCGGTAGTTCCGGAGCGAAAGCCGGCCACGTCTCGGATGTAAGCCAGCCGGTCATCTCGCTGAAGTCGTCATCCGGGTCGGGGCCTACGAACTTCACGGGATTGCTTACGTGCTGTGCCTGGAATGTTGAGTCGCACGCAAACCTTCGGTAGAAACGCAGAAACGAGGCGTTGGGAATCTCCGCCAGCGGTGTGTTGTTTATCGCCAGCATCATCCATAGACCGTTTATGCGGTCGAACATAAACTGCTTTACCTTCTGTTTGTCCAGCGAAATCTTCTCCACGACCACGTGGTTGATGCTCGTGTCCTTCACAGCGTCCATCTGTTTGCGGCTGTTGAATATCAGCGTGTAGTAGTCCTGATGCATGAAGAAGTGCTCCGTCTTCCACGCTTTCTGGCTGATGGAGTCAGTTTTTCCGCCCGAAGTCACCGGCAGAGGAAACTTTATCCTCTTCATTTGCAGTTTCCTGTTGGCTGCAAAGTTGAAGAAGAAGTCGTCAAACAGTTCATCGGCCGCCTTGGGCATGGGCGTTTCCGATATGAGTTGCTCCAAAGTGTCAATTGCTGCTGGCTCGGTTGCGGTACTGTCCGAATCGGTTTCAACCTCGCTCTTTGCTGTTTTGTTGCCTCCGCATGACAGGGTAAGCGAAAAAATTGCGATGGCCGCAAATAAAGACTTGTTCATCTGTAAAATCGGAATAGTGGAATCCGTTTATCAAATTTCCGCAAAAGTACAACTTTATTTTGGTATCATGCACTCTTTCAGTGCAAAAACACTAACTTTGCAGCGATTTTTATTAAAGCAAAAAACAATAATGATACTTGACAAGATAAATCAGCTTTTGAAAGAAGTGCAGGAGCTTGACGCCAAGAATGTAGATGAGATTGAAGCACTGCGCCTTAAGTATCTAAGTAAAAAGGGTGAAATTACGGCTCTTATGGCCGACTTCCGCAACGTTGCGGCCGACCAGAAAAAGGTGGTGGGAATGAAGATCAACGAGTTGAAGCAGACCGCCATTGACCGCATAAACGCTCTGAAGGAGAAGTTTGACGGTGCGGAAAGCGATGAAGATGTACCTGACTTGACACGTACTCCTTATCCCGTAAAGCTCGGAACACGCCATCCGCTGACGATAGTCACCAATGAAATAATAGACATATTCTCCCGTATGGGCTTTGTTCTGGCCGACGGACCGGAAGCGGAGGACGATTTGCACGTGTTCACCAAGATGAATTTCGCCGCAGACCATCCTGCACGTGATATGCAGGACACGTTCTTTGTGGAGCAAAACCCCAACGATGTGACCAAGAACATACTGCTCCGCAGTCACACAAGTTCTGTTCAGGCTCGCGTAATGGAGACCACACAGCCTCCTATCCGCGTGATTTGCCCAGGCCGTGTGTATCGTAACGAGGCCATAACGGCACGTGCCCACTGCTTCTTCCATCAGGTTGAGGGACTTTACATAGACAAGAACGTGTCGTTTACTGACCTAAAGCAAGTGCTTTTGTCGTTTGCAAGGGAGATGTTCGGCGTTGATACCAAAATCCGTTTGCGTCCCAGCTACTTCCCCTTTACCGAACCAAGTGCGGAAATGGACATCTCGTGCCACATTTGCGGTGGAGTAGGTTGCGGTTTCTGCAAGCATACCGGTTGGGTGGAGATACTCGGCTGCGGCATGGTTGACCCGAATGTGCTTGAAGCCTGCGGCATCGACAGCAAGGTATACACCGGCTACGCTTTCGGTTTGGGTGTGGAGCGCATCACAAACCTCAAGTATCAGGTGAGCGACCTGCGTATGTTCTCCGAAAACGACACCCGCTTCCTCAAGGAGTTTGAGGCTGCACATTAATATTTATTTGGCGCACGACCCGCAAAGATAGGCTGCATTGCCCAGACTGTTTGTCTGTGACAGGCTTTGTAGACATGGTGTTTGCAGGTTGTGCGCTGCCCTTTTCCGGGGCGCAACTCTTTTGTCTGGCATGGCCGCAGTGGCTGTGCAACGGTTAAACACCAATGCGTTGCGAACGATGAAAGACAAACTTTTCACATCAAGTTTTATTTGCATACTTGCGGCCAACTTCCTGCTTTTTTTCGGTTTCTGGCTGCTTGTTCCCGTTTTGCCGTTCTATCTGAAAGAGACCTATGCCTGTCCCGAAGCCATACTTGGTGCGGTTCTGTGTTGCTATACGGTTAGTGGCCTGTGCGTGCGCCCCTTTTCTGGCTATTTCATGGACAGGTTTCCGCGCAAGCCCATATACATCTTTTGTTATACAGTGTGCGTGCTTATGCTCGCTGGATATATGGTTGCCGCCACATTGCTGTGGTTTGTCGTGCTCCGGGCGTTGCACGGAGTGGCCTTTGGCAGTGTGTCTGTGGGTGGAAACACGCTGTGTGTTGACATCATGCCGAGCAGCAGGCGCGGTGAAGGACTTGGCTATTACGGTCTGACCAACAACGTTGCCATGGCACTTGGACCTATGACTGGTCTTTTCATGCACGACCATGTGGGCTATATGGTGATATTTGCCACCGGAATGTCGGTCAGCACGGTCGGACTGGTGTGCGCCATGCTGGTAAAGGCACGTGTGCCGGAGTCGCTGCGTATGCGCAAAGCCGGGGGTGACTGTGCTTCGGTTGCTGCCGGAACTGCACCTTGCCGCACGCTTTCGCTCGACCGTTTCCTGCTCATAAAGGGTATTCCGGTCAGCATCTCCCTGTTTCTGTTGTCCATACCTTACGGTTCTACCACTAATTTCGTAGCCATGTATGCCCGTGAGATACACCTGGACGCACCGTCAGGCTTCTTCTTCACTCTGATGGCCATCGGCATGGGAGCCTCGCGCATCGTCGCCGGCAAGAAGGTTGACCGCGGCTATGTCACTCAGTGCATCCACGTAGGCTACTATCCCGTAATCTTTGCTTTCCTATTGCTCGGCCTGTGTCGTTTTGCCGTTCCTTGCAGCATAGCGTTGACAACTGCTTTGTTCTACTTCGTACCCTTGCTGCTCGGTGTGGGCTTTGGAGTGATGTTCCCGGCGATGAACACCCTCTACATAAACCTCGCTCCCAACAACAAGCGGGCCACGGCCACCAGCACCTATCTCACGGCTTGGGACATCGGCATCGGTATCGGCATATTCTCCAGCGGACTGATTGCGCAGTACTTCACGTTCTATATGGTCTATCTGATTGGCTCGCTGCTGTGCGTCATCTCGCTTGTGTTCTTTGTTAAAAAGGTCACTCCCCACTACAATCAGAACAAACTCCGGTAGGCCGTTATTCTGCTTTGCTTTGAAAACCTGTTGAATAGTTACTTTCCCAAATACTTGTGCCATTAACGTCAAATTCCGGAGGAAAGTAGGAAAATACAGGAAAAGTCTTGCATTCATCTAATGGAAATTGCACCTTTGCCATGTAGAAAGTTTCGTTCCGTACTACGGAACGGAGATTTTGCCTAAGAACAAGAACAAATCCATATAGGACTAAAAATATTTGCTCTATGGTTCCTATATAACATTTCCTATTCTGCTACTCTGGAATGTTGTCTCACGTTTCACTCGGAGCAGTCCATGGCAAACAGAATGGTTACGTCGTGCAGCAAAAACGTTAAATACGCTTAACCGAAAGTCACTTTCCTTGTGCAATGGAGTGACGTTTCGGCTTTTTATGTCTATTTTTGCAGCCGTTAAGGTTCGCGTAACAGCGATTAAAAGGGAATGGGGTGCAAATCCCCGACTGTCCCGCAGCTGTGAGTTCCTTTAAACGCATCCGACAAGCAATCCACTGCTTCCGCAAAAGACGGAAGTGGGAAGGGGTCGGAAGCTGGAACGAAGTCAGAAGACCTGCCTCGACTGGTGTAAAAAACCAAACAAGCTGAAATTCCTCGGAGCAAGGAAGCCTGAAGCATCCAACTACTTTCGGTTATGATGTGCCACAACCAAGCCAAAGAAGTGCATTGGCGGTTGTCGGAGTGCGCTTTGGGCTGTATGGGGGAGACTACATGTTTCGTGCATACCGTAGGTGTATTATTATATAAGTTTATTTTGTGGAAAAGCCCGTCCGTGAGGATGGGTTTTTTGTAGGCTAGGGTTAAGGGTGGTTCAATAAATTACGCAGAAAGTAGGTATTCAAAATTATCCGTATATATTTATAGGCCAGCCAGGTGCCTGTTATACTTTGGCAAGCCTCTGCGCTTACTTTTTGCCTGTATGCCCGGCTTTCATCGGTCGTGTAGCCCGTTACACTCCCTCTCCAACCCGAACATACGGCCCAAAATAAAGCGCATATCCATATCAAATAATTTTGAACACCTACTTACAACAAAAATAAATATTGCTGTCCGCTAAAACTCAAAAGACCTTCAACCTTTCTAATGTGCGGCGCAACAAACTTCGCGTAACATTTGGATGTGTTCGATTTAATTGCTACCTTTGCACCCGCAAATACGGGTAAGTCTTGCACGGCCAGCTCCCTTCGAATCCTCCAGGACGGGAACGTAGCAAAGGTAGTTGGTTGTAGCGGCGCGATGTAAGTAGCTTACCCACCCGCCTCTTTAGCTCAGTTGGCCAGAGCACGTGATTTGTAATCTCGGGGTCGTTGGTTCGAATCCGACAAGAGGCTCTCCTTTATGCGGAAGCGCATTATTGCTACCGCAGACACAATGCAAACATTACTTCACGACAAAGATGTTGGTTGTCTATGATATTGCAGAGGCAGAATAGCCCTTTGGCAGTATGACAAAGCGGACTCCTCTTACAGTCGCATTTCGGGGGTCAGCGGATATTTCCGGTTGGCAGCATCATAGAATTATGAATAAAATTCTGGCCAGCGTATATCCTTCAAAAGGATGCACTTCCTCAGTTTCTTACTGCTGCGGACAGTATATCTTGGGCTTTTTTAAGGCTTTCGGCAGACGGTGCGGAAACGTTGGGTAGCGGATAGGCGATGCCGAGTTTGTCGTATTTGAATATACCGAGAGTGTGATACGGCAACACATCCACGCGTTTTACATTATGCAGATTGCCTATAAAGTCGGCAAGTTCCTGCAGACAGTCTTCGTTGTCGGTAATGCCCGGCACAAGCACGTGGCGTATCCACACGGGAACATCGCGCTCGCTAAGGTAGCGAGCGCAATCTATTATGTTCTCATTTGTGTGTCCCGTGAGCCGACGATGCTCGTTGTCACGTATGTGCTTGATGTCAAGTAGCACGGTGTCGGTAACAGACATCAGTTGTTCAAACTTTCCGAAGAAAGGTTCATTGCGCCGGAAAGGTTGAGCCGATGTGTCAAGGCATGTTGTGATGCCGCGCTGTTTGGCTTTGGTGAATAGTTCCAGCAGAAAGTCCACCTGCACCAAGGCTTCGCCTCCGCTTACTGTGATTCCGCCCTCACTTCCCCAGTAAGGACGGAACCGTTCGGCACGGTCAAGCAATTCGTCTGCCTCAATCTCTTCTCCTGCACCCATTTTCCACGAGTCGGGATTGTGGCAGTAAAGGCACCTCATAGGACACCCCTGCATGAAGATGAGGAAACGAATGCCCGGACCGTCGACCGACCCGAAACTTTCCGTGCTGTGAATATATCCTTTCACCGGTCTTTCTTACGGTGGCAGTTTGCAGAACCCTTTTACAGTCTCTCGTGAGCCTGTCGGGCAATCACGTCAAGTTGTTGTTCGCGTGTGAGGTCGATAAACTTCACTGCATATCCGCTTACACGAATGGTGAAGTTCTGGTATTCCTCCTTCTCAGGGTGCTCCATGGCATCCTTCAGTTTCTCCACGCCAAACACGTTCACGTTGAGGTGGTGTGCTCCCTGGTCGAAATATCCGTCCATAACACCTACGAGAGTATTGGCACGCTCCTCGTCGCTATGACCAAGGGCACCAGGACTGATGGTCTGTGTGTTGGATATTCCGTCGAGCGCATATTCGTAAGGCAACTTGGCCACCGAGTTGAGCGAAGCCAAAAGACCGTTCTTCTCAGCACCGTATGACGGATTGGCACCAGGAGCAAGCGGAGCACCGGCCAGACGTCCGTCAGGCATGTTGCTTGTGTACTTGCCGTACACCACGTTGGACGTGATGGTAAGGATAGATGTGGTAGGCTCGGAGTCGCGGTAGGTGTGGTATTTCTTCACCATTCCGAGGAAGGTCTTGAGCAACCACACGGCTATTTCGTCAGCGCGCTCGTCGTCGTTGCCGTACCTTGGGAAGTCGCCTTCGGTCTTGAACTCCAGCGGGAAGCCTGTCTCGTCGCGGATGATGTTTACCTTAGCATACTTGATGGCGCTGATGGAGTCAACGACATGGCTGAATCCTGCGATACCTGTGGCAAAGGTGCGGCGCACGTCAGTATCAATGAGAGCCATCTCGGCGGCCTCATAGAAATACTTGTCGTGCATATAGTGTATCACGTTGAGAGTCTTCACATAGACACTTGCAAGCCAGTCCATCATGTCCATGAAGCGTGGCATGAACTCTTCATAGGTCAGAACATCGCCTTCCACTGGACGGTATTTGGGTCCGCACTGCTCACGTGTCTTTGAGTCAACACCACCTGAAATTGCGTATGTGAGGCACTTTGCGAGGTTGGCGCGTGCACCGAAGAACTGCATTTCCTTACCCGTTTGTGTGGCGCTGACGCAGCAGCAGATGCTGTAATCGTCGCCCCACACCGGACGCATCACATCGTCGTTCTCATACTGTATGGAGCTGGTCTTAACGGAAATCATCGCAGCGTACTTCTTGAAGTTCATCGGCAGGCGTGAACTGTAGAGCACGGTGAGGTTAGGCTCCGGTGAAGGACCCATGTTGATGAGGGTATGGAGGAAGCGATAGTCGTTCTTTGTTACCATTGAACGTCCGTCCTGTCCCAGTCCGCCCACTTCCAGTGTAGCCCATACGGGGTCGCCCGAGAAGAGTTCGTTGTAGGCGGGGATGCGGGCGAACTTCACCATGCGGAATTTCATCACAAGGTGGTCTATCAGTTCCTGTGCCTCGCTCTCGGTGAGTGTGCCTTCCTGAAGGTCACGCTGGATGTAGATGTCGAGGAACGTTGACACGCGGCCTACTGACATGGCTGCACCGTTCTGTGTCTTCACAGCTCCGAGGTAGCCGAAGTAGAGCCACTGCACAGCCTCACGTGCATTCTTTGCCGGCTGCGAAATGTCAAATCCATACTCTGCGGCCATAGCCTTGAGACCCTTGAGGGCCTTTATTTGCAGAGCTACTTCCTCACGCAAACGTATCACTTCGTCCGACATTTCGTGCTCGCCCATCTCTGCGCGGTCACGGTTCTTCTCCTCAATGAGGTAGTCGATGCCATAGAGAGCCACGCGGCGATAGTCGCCCACGATGCGGCCACGGCCGTAGGTGTCGGGCAGACCCGTAAGGATGTGGTTGTGGCGCACCAGCTTCATCTCCGGTGTGTAGGCATCAAAGACGGCATCGTTGTGCGTACGCACATACTTAGTGAATATGTCGTGGATGGACTCAGAGGGAGTGTAGCCATAGTTGGCACACGACTGTTCAGCCATTTTCAGACCGCCGCCGGGCATGAAGGCACGCTTCAGAGGCTTGTCGGTCTGCAAGCCAACCACAGTCTCCAGGTCTTTCATGCTGTCGTCGATATAAGCTGCTCCATAGGCTGTGATGCTTGCCGGTATCTCAGTCTCCATATCGAGAACTCCACCTTTGGCGCGTTCCTCCTTTTGCAGTTCCTGCAGTCTGCCCCAAAGCTTTGTCGTTGCCTCTGTCGGTCCTTGCAGGAACGACTCGTCACCATCATATGTGGTGTAGTTCTTTTGGATAAAGTCTCTGACGTTGATTTCCGATTTCCAAGCGGTTCCCTTGAACCCTCTCCATTCGTTTCTTGCGTTGTTCATTCTATGTCTTATGGGTTGTGAATATTTTTTGCGGACTGCAAAATTACGAAAAAACTGCCTTTTGGGCAATACCTCCCTATACTATCAGCTTCTTTTTCTGATGCTTACGGACGGAATGTCCCATTGTGTCTATAGACGATAATTTGTACTAAATTACTGATATACTGTTTGTTTTGTCTTGCTTTCGTAATTTGTGTTACGCCATGTCTAAATAAATGCATTGTTTTCGTTGACAGTAAAAATACATGAAAATCATGCTTTTTAGGTAGGCTGTCCCGCTTGTTGTGTCAATATAATGGAGTGCGGTTCTGCAAACGGCCAAGAATGCGTTTCTATGGTCGGGAGGACAATTGCGTAACTTGACAACCTCAATTGCGTAACTTGACTTTCACAAGTCGCTGACTTGACTTTGACAATACGGCATATTGACGTCCACAATACGCCGTATTGTCAAAATGGGCATATTCAGCAACCTAAAAACAAATCTACTTATGCTATTCTACAGGTATCTGCAAACGGGGAAATATGAACTGAAGTCGAGCTTATTGTGCCATGAGGTAAGCCTTGAAGTCGGCGAAGTCTTTGGTCATGGGCACGCTTTGCTTCTTGCCCTGCATGAATGCGGCCAATCGTTCCGGCAGTTCCACGGGTGCGCCAGTGGCCTGTTCAACTGTTTCCTTGAACTTGGCCGGGTGTGCGGTTTCGAGGAAGACTCCCGTCTCTCCGTCGCGAAGTCCTTCGCACAGTGCCCTGTAGCCGCATGCTCCGTGCGGGTCAAGTATGTAGCCAGTTGTGTCGCGGCACTGTTTCATTGCCTCGCGTATCTGTTGGTCGGTGAATGTTGCTCCGCTGATGAGTGATGTTATCTTTGCGTGGTCGCCGCCATACAGGTCTATTATGCGTGCAAAGTTACTCGGGTCGCCCACGTCCATGGCATTGGCGATGGTTTGCAGACTTGTTTTCGGCTCGTATTTTCCCGTTTGCAGATACTTGTAGAATATGTCGTTGGCGTTGTTTGCGGCTATGAACCTCTTGATGGGCAATCCCATACGGTGGGCAAACAGTCCGGCGGTGATGTTGCCGAAGTTGCCGCTTGGCACGCAAACCACGAGGTTGTCGCTCTTCAGCCGTGCATAGGCGTTGAAGTAGTAGAACGCCTGTGGCAGAAAACGTGCCACGTTTATCGAGTTGGCCGATGTCAGTTTCATGTGGGTGTTCAGTTCTGCATCCATGAAAGCACTCTTCACCAGAGCCTGACAGTCGTCAAACACTCCGTCAACTTCGATGGCTGTTATGTTCTGGCCAAGTGTGGCAAACTGGCTTTCCTGTATCTTGCTCACCTTGCCTTTGGGATAGAGTACATACACGTGTATGCCCTCCACTCCGAGAAAACCGTTGGCCACAGCCGAACCGGTGTCTCCACTCGTTGCCACCAGTACGTTCACCTCTTCGCCTCGTCCCTCCTGTCGTATGAAGTATTGCAGGAGGCGGGCCATGAAGCGTGCCCCCACGTCTTTGAACGCAAGTGTCGGGCCGTGGAACAGTTCGAGCGAATGAATGTTTTCGGTCACTTTCACTACCGGGCAGTCGAAGCTTAGCGTGTCGTCAACGATACGCTCCAGTTCGGTGCTTTCAATGTCTTCGCCGAAGAATGCCTTTGCCACAGTCTTGGCTATCTCGTTGAAAGGCTTTTTGTCGATGTCGGCAAAGAACTCGGCCGGCAGTTTTTCGATGCGCTCAGGCATGTAGAGTCCTCTGTCGGTGGCCAGTCCCCTCACCACCGCTTCGTGCAGTGTGGCCATTGGGGCTTTATGGTTGGTGCTGTAGTATTTCATTGTTGGATTTTTTGTTTGATGGTTATGGTGTGGTAACTTATAGAGCTGCCCTATGCATAGGCGTCATACTATGCCTTCATCAGTTCCTTTATGAACTCGTCAAGCACGAGCAATCCGTAGCTTCCGCTTACGCAACTCACCTCGTCGTATACTGTCACGCTGTCCGGCTCGATGCCCTTGTGATAGATTAAGAATGGCACAGGCTCGTCCACGTGTGTCCTTATCTCCACGGGTGTGGGGTGGTCGGGCAATACAGCTATGCACACAGGCTCGTCCCATGTCTTCGTTTCGTTGTAGATAGGCTCCACAATGCGTCGGTCAAGGTTCTCAATGGTGCGCAGTTTCAGTTGCAGGTCGCCGTCGTGCCCAGCCTCGTCGCTCGCCTCGATGTGCAGAAACACGAAGTCGTCTGTCTTCAGGGCTTCTATGGCAGCCTGGGCTTTGCCCTCATAATTGGTGTCGGCAAGTCCTGTAGCTCCCTCCACTATGATGTTGCGTAGTCCGGCATAGTGGCCGATGCCGCGTATCAGGTCAACCGCCGATATTACACTTCCGCGCTTCACCTCTGGAAACATTTCTCCCAGCGTCTTCATTGACGGACGGTAGCCTGCACTCCATGGCCAGATGCTGTTGGCCGTGTCGGCTCCGCGTGCTGCGCGCTCTTTGTTTATCGGATGCTCGGCAAGCAGTTGCTGCGAGCGCAGTATCAAGTCGTTAAGCAGATCGGCTGTTTCCTGCGGAGTCATCTGCCCCTCGGCTGTTTCGGCGCCTCCCTCTTCGGGCTTCACGAGCAGTCCGCGCCACTCCTCGTTGGGATGGTCGTGGGGTGGGGCGCACTCAATGTGCTTGTTGCCTCCCTTTATCACGAGCAGATGCCTGTATTGTATGCCGGTAATGAAGTGCACGCGGTCATTGCCCAGCCGTTCGTCAAGATACTTTATCAGCGTGTCGCCGTCCTCTGTAGTGAGGTGTCCGCCATGGTGGTTCTTAATCCGTCCGTCCTCCAGACACACTATGTTGCACCTTATGGCCATGTCGCCCGGTTGCATCTCGTAGCCTATGCTTGCCGCTTCGAGCGGTCCGCGCCCCTCATACACCTTGTTCAGGTCATAGCCCAGTATGGCTGTGTTGGCCACTTCGCTGCCCGGGTGAAATCCCTTTGGTATGGTGGCTACCCTGCCGCACCGTCCTTTGCGTGCCAACAGGTCCATGTAAGGAGTGTCGGCATATTGCAAAGGAGTCAAGCCCCCGAGCCTTTCCACGGCGTGGTCGGCCATTCCGTCTCCCAGTATAATAATGTGTTTCATGCTGCTTGCCTTTCTTCTCTATGGGAATGGGGTTAAATGTTGGCTATCGACATTATATTGGCGAACACGCCAGCAGCCGTTACTCCAGCTCCAGCTCCGTAGCCCTGTATGAGCATCGGGTATTCGCGGTAGCGTTCTGTTGTCAGCAGCACTATGTTGTTGCTTCCCTCAAGGTTGTAGAACGGGTGATGACGTCCCACGGCTTCAAGGCTCACGCTCATCTTCCCGTGATCCATACGTGCAACAAATCTCCATCGCTTGTCGTCTGCCTCAAGCAACTTGCGCTTGTCCTCAAAGTCGGCATCGAGCGTGGGCAGGTTTTTCCAGAAGTCGTCCATGCTTCCCGTGAAGAAGTCGTCGGGCATGAACAGGTGCTTCTCCACGTCGGCCTGTTCGGCTTTGTATCCAGCCTCGCGGGTGAGTATCACCAGCTTGCGCACCACGTCTATTCCGCTCAGGTCTATGCGTGGGTCCGGTTCGCTGTAGCCCATTTCCTTGGCTTTGCGCACAGTCTCCGAGAAAGGCACAGAGGCTGACAGTTCGTTGAATATGAAGTTGAGCGTGCCGCTTAGCACAGCTTCTATCTTCAGTATCTTGTCGCCCGAGTTTCGCAGGTCGTTTATGGTGCCTATGATGGGCAGTCCTGCGCCTACGTTTGTCTCAAACAGGAATTTCACTCCGCGCCTTAATGCGGTCTCTTTCAGTCGCATGTAGCTGTCGTAGCTGCCCGAAGCCGCCACCTTGTTGGCTGCCACCACCGAGATGTTGTGGTCGAGCAGCGTCTGATACATGGCGGCTACGTCGGCACTTGCGGTGCAGTCCACGAACACGCTGTTGAAGATGTTCATGCCCGTCACCTCGTCGAGCAGCTTTTTGTTGTCGCTCGGTTCTGAAGAGGCCAGTTCCTCGCGGTATGTGTCAAGGTTGATTCCGTTGCGAGAGAATATGGCATGAGAGCTTGAAGCGATGCCCACTACATTGAGTTTGAGCCGTTGTGTCTGCTTCAGTTCCTCATATTGCGAGCGTATCTGGCCTATCAGGTTGCCGCCAACCGTGCCCACACCGCATATGAAGAGGTTGAGCACCTTGTATTCGCTCAGGAAGAACGAGTCGTGAATGACGTTGAGTGACTTGCGGAGATACTTGGAGTGTACCACAAACGAGATGTTTGTTTCCGATGCCCCCTGCGCACAGGCAATCACGCTTATGCCGCTTCGTCCGAGTGTGCCAAACAGTTTGCCGGCAATGCCCGGCGTGTGTTTCATGTTCTCGCCCACGATAGCTATCGTAGCCAGTCCGTTCTCTGCGTGCATGGGGAACATGGCTCCCGTCTCAATCTCCTTGGCAAACTCGTTGTTGAGCACTTTTACTGCCTCGTCGGCATCCTCATCGCGCACACCTATTGACGTGGAGTTCTCCGATGATGCCTGCGACACCATGAACACCGATATTCCGTTGTTGGCCAGTGCGGTGAATATGCGTCGGTTCACACCAATCACTCCCACCATAGACAGTCCCGTCACGGTGATAAGTGTCGTTCCGCTTATGCTCGAAATGCCCTTTATGGGTTTGCGGTCGTTGTCTATCTTGTTCTTGATGACCGTTCCGGGAGCCGAGGGGTTGAAAGTGTTTTTCACCCAGATGGGAATGTTCTTCACGCACACCGGATATATAGTAGGCGGGTAAATTACCTTTGCTCCAAAGTTGCAAAGCTCCATGGCTTCCACATAGCTCAGTTCGTTTATGGTATAGGCCGTGTGTATTACCTTGGGGTCAGCGGTCATAAATCCGTCCACGTCGGTCCATATTTCCAGAGCCTCAGCGTCGAGAGCCGCCGCTATTATTGAAGCGGTGTAGTCGCTGCCGCCCCGTCCAAGGTTTGTCACCTCGCCCGTGTTTTTGTCTGTGCTGATGAAGCCAGGCACTATGGCCACCTTGGGCCTGTCCTTGAACGCCTCGCACACCAGTCCGCGTGTCAGTTCGCTGTCAAGCACGTGCTTGCCGTGCTTCTCCACGGTCTTTATGAAACTGCGGGAGTCATACCACTTGGCCCCTTCAACCAATTCGGTCACGATAAGCGAACTTAGCCTTTCGCCGTAGCTTACGATTGCTGCCTGTGTCTTTGGGCTTAGGTCGCGTATTAGGAACACGCCGTAGCAGATGGATTGCAGTTCGTCGAGCAGTGCGTCTATGTTTGTCAGCAATGTTTGCTGCCTGTCCTTTCCCTCAATCACGGTTTCCACCATGTCGTGGTGACGCTTGCGTATTGCAGCCAGTTCGTCGGCGTATGTCTTGTCGCCCGAAAAGGCTGTCTTTGATGCTGCAATGAGCTTGTCGGTTATGCCTCCGAGCGCACTCACCACAACGATTGTCTCACCCTGTTCTGCCTCCACTATCTTCTTGAGGCTCAAAATGCTCTCCACGAAACCTACGGATGTTCCGCCGAATTTTAATACTTTCATTTCTTTTTTAGTTTGGTTTTGTCCCCCTTTACGGACGGGGATTTTCAATACATTATAATATTTAAGATGCAAAAGTAGCAAGAAATATCGTCAACACCAATAAAATTGTATCGAAATGAAAGTTTGCCTTGCGCGTTATGCTCTCCGTATGCTTCATTGTTCATCGAAGCTGTGCTTTACGGCCCTGCTAAGTAGTACTTCATTACCCATCGGAGCTGGCTTCATTACCCATCGAAGTACTTCACAAGTGACTCTTCTGTTCACCTTGTTCTTGTTCGGGATGGCTTCGGGACTCGTTCGGGACTCGTTCGGGACGCAACGTCTGCTAAGTTTGTCCCGAATACTTTGGGCTGTGCCCGCCATTAAAGGCTATTGCACTAATGGAGAACATGGCCAAGTTTCTTCTTGCAACTCCTGTTTGGGACGGTTGCGCGTTGGCTTTTTTGTCGTTACTAAAAAGGTCAGTCCGCACTTGTCAGACTGACCTTTCGGATGTTGGCAAAGCCGTGTGGCTCTGCTTTTATTGTTACCGTTGTGGAGGTTTCTATCGCTTGTTCTTCCGCTTCTTGTGTCCGAACAGGTTGCCGTAGCGGTGCATCAGCTTGCGCACGAGCATGAACGTGTCGAATGCCGTGATGCAGTTGCCGATGATGTTGGCGGCAAGCTCCCCCCGGTTGTTGGCTGGTTTAGGTGTCGTCAAGTCGGCCCACAGGTCGCCAATCTGCTCGTTTTTCTTGCGGATTTCGTCTTTCAGCTCATCCTTTCTCAGCCGGATGTCCTCCAGGGTGTTGTAGGTTTGTGTGCCGTCTGCCATGGTTTGAAGAGTCGTAAAGTTGTGGTTGCATTTCCGCCTATCCGAGGAGGATGTTGGCCATGAAGCGTGTCAGCGGACGCTCAATCCACGGCTTGCGGAATATTACTATAACGATGAATGCGGCGAGAAAGAATGTTGCCACGATGGCAAACGCCCATGCGGTGCCCACCGCCGGCGCCATTGCATAGACAAGTGCAAACGACAGATAGAAAAGTACGGCCACTGCGAGCACAAACAGCACGATGGCCAGTGCCAAAGCGGTAGTTAAGCGCACAAATTTGTCGATTACATCGAGCTTCAGATGTTCTTTCTGAAGCCCGATGTAGTCTTTCAGCGCCTCTATCAGTTGCGCTAAAGTCTCCAAGTTTCTGTCGCTTGACAGCATAAGCAAGTGGTTTGGGGGACTTTAGGTGTTTACTCTGCCGGAGTTGCGTCCTGGATGTTGTCTACAAGGTCGCTCACTTCGCGGCGAGACAGCTTGATGTTGTGCTTGTTCAAGAAGTCGTCAACAGCGTCGGTAATCTTCTCTCTGATGTCAGTACCCTTTTCCGGAGCCAGCAAAAGACCCAGGGCTGCGCCGGCGATTGCGCCGCCGAAGAACGCTCCAATATAACCTAAACTTTTCATAGTGGTGTGGTTTTTTAGTTACACAATGTTTGTTTTACCTTACAAATATACAGCTTGTTTTTGTAAGGAAGTGTACTTTTTCTGCCTTTTTTTGCCAAAAGCGCCACGTTTCGGGCATTTAACAAACTTTATGCGGGCTTCCCCCGTGCAATTGGATGTTATTTTGTAATTTCGCAAGCAAATATTTTTATTGACCTATCTACGAGTATCAATTAATAATTTAACGTGTCAGAGATGAAGAAATACATGGTTGTATGCGCCGGTTTGTGCGCTGTGATGGCCTTGACAGGATGTAAGTCAAGCGAGAGTGCCTATAAGAAAGCCTACGAAAAGGCCAAGGCGCAGGAGGCAGCGCAGCAGACTGCTCCTCAGGAACCGGTGGAGACCAATACTGTAGAGCCGGTGGTGGAGAAGCCAGTTGACGAAGTCAGGGTGGTGGACAATGCCGACAACGTACAGGTAAGACAGGAGAAAGTGTCGGTGATAGACGGCTCCGGACTCAAGAACTTCAGCGTTGTAGTAGGCTCGTTCTCGCTCAAAGCAAATGCCGACGGCTTGCAGCAGCGACTGAAGGACAAGGGATATGACGCTCAGGTTGTGAAGAATGACGGCCGCAATATGTATCGTGTGGTTGCAACCACCTTTGACTCCAAAGCCGATGCAGCGGCCAGCCGCAACGAGTTCCGCTCCACTTATCCCGATGCATGGCTGCTCTATAATGCAAAATAAGCACCGGAACTTGAACGCCTCACACATCTGAAAAATCGGAACGTGGCGAGGATATTGGCAATAGACTACGGCAAGAAACGCTGTGGAATAGCGGTCACCGACCCCTTGCAGATTATTCCCGGGGGGCTGGCGACCGTTCCTACGTCTGGACTTGAGGCATTTTTGCGCGACTATATAGCGCGTGAGAGTGTGGAGCGCATCGTGATTGGCGAACCGAAACAACCGGATGTGACTCCCAGCGAAAACCTTGCCAGAGTCAACCAGTTTGTAGCACGGTGGCGCAAGGCTGTGCCCGAAGTGCCGATTGTCTACTACGACGAGCGGTTCACCTCGGTCTTGGCCCATCAGGCCATGCTTGACGGAGGCATGAAGAAGATGGCGCGGCGCAACAAGGATATTGTCGACGAGATAAGTGCCACGATAATTCTTCGCGACTACATGACTTCGCGTCATTGATGTGTCGTGCGCGTCCGGCGGTGTTTCCTCATTATACGCAACGATGCGTACAGACAGTCGGTACAGACTGATTGTTACAGTTGTTTTCAGTAATTTACAAAGCATAATGATACTACCTATTTATATATACGGGCAGCCGGTGCTGCGCAAGATTGCGACCGACATTCCCGAAGATTACCCCGAACTGGACACTCTCCTCAGCGATATGTTTGCCACTCTGACCGAATCGGACGGCGTGGGACTGGCCGCTCCGCAGATAGGCAAGGCCATACGTGTGGTGGTGATTGACCTTGATGTGCTGTCAGACGACCTTCCGGAGTACAAAGATTTCCGCAAGGCATACATCAACCCCCACATTCTCGAATATGACGACACCAAGTGCGAGAGCATGGAGGAGGGTTGTTTGAGTCTGCCTGGAATACATGAGAGCGTAAACCGTCCGACACGCATACGTGTGGAATATCTTGATGAGAATATGGAGCCGCACGACGAGTGGGTGGAAGGATATCTGGCTCGAGTAATGCAGCATGAGTTTGATCACCTTGATGGAAAGATGTTCATAGACCGTATTTCCGTATTGCGCAAACAATTGATTCAAAGTAAACTGCGTGCCTTGCTACAGGGACGGTACCGTTGTAGCTACAAGACAAAGGCGGCTGTCAGACGATAGAAGTACGTAACCGATAGACAGTGCAATGGGCGGTTTTCTGAGGAATATAGTTCTCTTGCTGTTTTCAGCCTTACCGTTTGCCGCATACGGACAGTTCAACACCGACAGGCTGTTGACCATCGGGCGTAGTGCGCTGTACTACGAGGATTACGTCCTCTCGATACAATACTTCAACCAGGCCATCAACGCCAAACCATATCTCTATGAGCCGTGGTTCTATCGTGGAGTAGCCAAGTATTATCTTGACGACTATGCCGGAGCCGAAGCAGACTGCTCCGAGGCGTTGAAGCGCAATCCGTATGTGGTGAACGTGTATGAACTGCGCAGCTTGACACGCATCATGCGGAAAGAATACGCCGGAGCGATAGCCGACTACGACCAGGCTTTGAAGTACGATCCGGAGAACCGCAACTTCTGGGCCAACCGTGTGTTGTGCAGGATAGAACTGAAGGACTATGACAAAGCCCTTGCCGACATAGACACCATGCTTGTTCGCTGGCGCAACAATGCCATGTGTCACGTCATGCGGGCCGATGTGTATCTGCAGCAGGGCGACACTGTCAAAGCCGAGGCTGACTTGCACAGGAGCACAGAACTTGACCCTTATGCCACACAGGCTTGGGCTGCTCTGTCGATTATCAGTTTGTCGCAGAACAAGTGGAAAGAGGCCGAGGGCTATCTTGACAAAGCCATACACTTGCAGCCCAAACAGGCCGGCTATTATGTCAACCGGGCTATGGCAAGGGTGAACCAAAACAACCTCAGAGGAGCAATGGCAGACTACGACACGGCCATTGACCACGACCCGAACAACTTTCTCGGACACTACAACCGAGGGTTGTTGCGCGCCCAAGTGGGTGACGACAACCGTGCAATCACCGACTTTGACTTTGTGCTGAAGCTTGAGCCTGACAACCTAATGGCTCTGTTCAACCGTGCCTTGCTGCTTGACAAGACGGGAAACGTGCGCGGAGCCATACGTGACTACTCGAAAGTGATAGCCGAATTTCCCAATTTCTGGGTGGGACTGCATCATCGCGCTGCCTGCTACCGTAGGCTTGGCATGAACAAACAGGCCGAAGCCGATGAGTTCCGAATATACAAGGCACGACTGTACAAGAGCCTCTACGGTGCTCAACCGCGGCTTAACCGCAAGCAGATGCGCAAGCGGAGTGACCTCGACTTGTCGAAATACAATCAGCTCGTGGTGGCTGACGAACAGGAACCCGAACGCAAATATGAGAGTGAGTATAGGGGTAGGGTGCAGGACCGCAAGGCCGACATGGCCTTTCTTCCCATGTTTGAACTGTCCTATGAGTCTCATGCCAGCGAGGTGAGAAGCTTTGTTGCCTATGACCGTCTCGTTGAAACCTACAACCAACAGCGTTCAGGCACATTCCGTCACCTTTATGTTAACTGTGGACAGGCTACTCTCAGCGAACCGCAGTCCAAGAAATATTTCAGTCTCATTGACTCGCTGTCGGCTGCAATGGGAGCGGTCGGCAAGCCCAAAGAGACAGTCGGATTGCAGTTCGGGCGCGCTGTGGCCTATTCGGTCATACAGAACTTTGAAAGTGCCCGTGAGGATTTGTCTGCCTGTCTGCTTGCCGACAGCACATCGGCTTTGGCCTATTGGCAGAGAGCTGTCTGCCAGTCGAAGATGAACGCCTTTAACGCCTCGCTCGGTACGGATGTTGCCATGCAGACGGCCAATGTGCTTTCAGACTTGTGTCGTGCGATAGAACTGACCAAGCAGAGTGCTTACCTGTACTATAACCGTGGCAACGTCTATGCCGCACGCAAGGACTATGCTCATGCCATTGACGACTATACCGCCGCCCTGAAGATAGACGCGACCCTGGCCGAGGCGTATTACAACCGTGGACTTGCGCATATCCTCGCAAAAGACATCAAGGCCGGAACGGCCGATTTGAGCAAGGCAGGTGAACTTGGAATATATACGGCGTACAGCGTCATAAAGCATTATGCCAAAGAGTCACAGTAAAAGATTTAGCACTACATTGCTGCTTATTAGGAATATAATGGTTAATTTTGCGCCTACAAAAAGGAATTAATTGAATTTGATTATGATAAAGATTACCTTTCCCGACGGCTCTGTGCGCGAATACGAGCAGGGAGTGACAGGGTTACAAATCGCTGAAAGCATATCTCCTGCTTTGGCGCGCGACGTTCTTGCTTGCGGAGTGAATGGAGAAACCGTGGAACTGAACCGACCGATAAATGAGGACTCTCAGGTGCAGCTCTACAAGTGGGACGATGAAGAGGGCAAGCATACTTTTTGGCACACTTCTGCCCACCTGTTGGCAGAGGCTCTCAAGGCTCTCTACCCTGGAATACAGTTTGGTTTCGGACCTGCAATCGAAAACGGATTTTTCTACGACGTGCTGCTTCCTGGCGGCGAGTCTATAAAAGAAGGTGACTTCCCTGCCATTGAGGCAAAGATGAAGGAGCTTGCTGGCAAGAAAGAACCTGTGGTTCGCAAGGAAGTGGCCAAGGCTGACGCTCTGAAAGAGTTTGAGGCAGACGGCCAGACATACAAGTGCGAGCACATAGCCCAAGACCTTGAGGACGGCAGCATAACCACTTACACTCAGGGCGCATTCACCGACCTCTGCAAAGGCCCGCACTTGGTTGATACGGGTGCTATAAAGGCAGTCAAGCTCACCAGCATTGCCGGAGCTTTCTGGCGTGGCGATGCTACCCGAGAGCAGATGCAGCGTCTCTATGGTGTGTCTTTCCCGAAGAAGAAGATGCTCGACGAATATCTTGTCATGCTCGAAGAGGCCAAGAAGCGCGACCACCGCAAGATAGGAAAGGAGATGGAGCTGTTCATGTTCTCCGAGCGTGTGGGCAAGGGTCTGCCAATCTGGTTGCCCAAAGGCACCGAGCTGCGCCTTCGCATGCAGGACATGCTCCGCAAGATACAGAAGCGTTACGGCTACAAAGAGGTGATGACTCCCCACATAGGAAGCAAGAATCTCTACGTCACATCGGGTCACTACGCCCACTATGGCAAGGATTCGTTCCAACCGATACACACACCGGAAGAAGGCGAAGAGTATATGCTCAAGCCAATGAACTGCCCCCACCACTGCGAAGTGTTCGCATGGAAGCCACGTTCATACAAAGACCTGCCGCTGCGTATAGCCGAATTTGGCACAGTCTATCGCTATGAGCAGAGCGGAGAGCTGCACGGACTGACACGAGTGCGCTCGTTCACACAGGACGATGCCCACATCTTCTGCCGTCCCGACCAGGTTAAAGGTGAGTTCTTGCGAGTGATGGACATCATCCACACGGTGTTCTCCGTGTTCCACTTCGACAATTTCGAGGCACAAATATCGCTCCGTGACCCGAAAGACCACGAGAAATATATCGGATCAGACGAGGTGTGGGAGAAAGGCGAGAACGCTATAATCGAGGCATGCAAGGAAAAAGGCCTGAAAGCAAAGATTGAGTATGGTGAGGCAGCCTTCTATGGTCCCAAGCTCGACTTCATGGTCAAGGATGCAATAGGTCGCCGTTGGCAGTTGGGTACTATTCAGGTGGACTACAACCTGCCTGAGCGTTTCAAACTGGAGTATACCGACGAGGACAACACGAAGAAGACACCGGTAATGATACACCGCGCACCGTTCGGATCGCTCGAACGCTTCTGCGCTGTGCTCATTGAGCATACGGCAGGCCACTTCCCCTTGTGGCTCACGCCCGATCAGGTGGCCATACTCCCCATATCGGAGAAGTACAACGACTATGCCAAGAGCGTTGCAAAGCAGCTTGATGCCGCAGGAGTGCGCCCCACAATCGACCTGCGCAATGAGAAAATCGGCCGTAAGGTGCGCGACAACGAACTGAAGCGTATCCCATATATGCTCATCGTGGGCGAACAGGAGCAGAACGACGGCACGGTAAGCATCCGCAAGCAAGGTTCTGACGAGCGCGGAGTGATGAGCGTGGCCGACTTTGCCGCCAAGATAAATGGCGAAGTAGCCGAGATGCTCAAGGCAATGGAGGCATAAGCCCAGCCAAAACGCAAGCGAAACTACACGAAAGCATAAGTGTTAAGGCGCGGAAACGGACAGTATACATTTCATATGCGTGCATATCACTGGCCGTCTCCGCGCCTTGTTGTGAACATTTAAGAGAATTGAAGTGAATATGAATAACTGGAACTTTGGGTTTTGGGGAGCTTGCTGTACGGTTTCTTGTATAATGGCATAAGTTGCCTTGTTTTTAGGCTGCTGAATATGCCAATTTTGACAAGACGCCGTATTATCAAAGTCAAGTCGCTGACTTGCCCTCGGCAGTGCGAAATGTCGAATATGTTGTCTTTCCTTGCGTATTTACATCATCTGAATTCTTAAATCCGGAACTTGAATGAATAATAAGATGTTTCTTTTAGGGGCGTTTCTGCTTTCGATTGTAGAAGTGAAAGCCCAAGACCAAATCCAGATGCGGAAGGATTCGCTAACGATGGAAAATCTGATGCACAACCTTCCAGAAGTGATGGTCAAAGGTTCACGTCCTATCGTTAAGGCAGAGCGAGGTATGTTGACATATAATATGCCGCTACTTATGAAGCAGTTGCCTGCCGACAATGCTTATGAAGCGCTCACTCGCATTCCTGCCGTTAGCGATGTTGATGGCAGCATAAAGTTTTCTGGCAACGAGGTGACGCTTATCATCAACGGACAGGCCACCACGCTGACACAAGAACAGTTGGCAGACAGGCTAAAAGCTATGCCTGCCGCACAGCTGGCAAAAGTGGAAGTGATGCTTGCCGCTCCTGCACGTTATCATGTTCGCGGTATGGCTATAAACATCATCACGAAAGATTACGCTGGCATGAACCGCCTTTCTGGACAGATAATTGGAGGTTCGCAGCAAAATAAATATGCAGAAGGCTTTGGGAACATTTACCTTTCCATGCAAAGAGGAAAATTCGGACTGGATGCACAATACCAATTTATAGACGGCAATTCATACGGTGAAAATTCACACATGGCCAACCACCATTTGGCAGACAAGCGCGTGAACTACAATGACGAAACCACGCAGAAGTCATTTGGCATTATTCATGACTACCGGCTCGGCATGAATTACGCCTTTAGCAAGAATCACAGACTTGACATTGCCTATACGGGAAAGTGGGACAAGACTTGCTCCAACAGCTTCACAACAGGTACAAGTGTAAGCGGAAGACATTACGACAGTCATGAGTATTTACACAACGTCGACGTAAACTATCAGCTTCCTTTCGGACTTAATGTCAGCGGTTCATACACAAACTATCGTACTCCTCAGCAGCAAGCACTTGACGGAACTATTTTTGCGGAAGAAAATGCAATAGAACGAAACCTGACAAGCGGCAGTGAGCAGACCATCAGCAAATGGATGTTTACGGCAGACCAGACCCATTCTCTGGCACATGGCTGGGGACTGTCGTACGGTGTGAAAGGACAATTCACAAGCAACAAAAGCTATCAGACCACATTGGACAAGGAGGGAAACATTTTGCATGACGCAACAAGCAACGTGGACATCAACGAGCGGATATGGGATATATATGCTGGCTTCAGCAAACAGGTAAACAAGGCGGTTAGTCTTGAAGCATCTGTTACGGCTGAGCAATACCACTCTCCCGTCTGGAACGAATGGCGCATATATCCTTCGCTCAACGCTTTGTGGAATATCAACGACAATCATGTACTCAATCTGTCGTTCAGTTCCAATACAGAGTTTCCGAGTTATTGGTCTACGATGAGCAGCGTGCATTACTCCTCGACATACACAGAGATACATGGCAATCCAATTTTGAAACCATACTCTTGTTATGATGTCAACCTGATGTGGCAGATAAAGAGACGTTACACGCTGACGGCATTCGCAAGTCTGAAACCAGACTACTCCGTACAGTTGCCATACCAGACGACAGACCGTGTGGCAGTAATCATGAAGGAAACCAATTTTGACTATAGCAACAGCTTTGGACTGAAAGCCTCTGTGGTGTTCAGTGCGGGAAAATGGTTCTACGGTAATGTATTTGCCGCAGGAATTTACAAGCATGACAAGAGTTCACATTTCTTTGATTTGCCATTCGACCGCAAGAAACTGTCTGCCATATTGGGAGGCACAGCATCGGTAAAACTTTGCCGCACACAAGACTTGCGCCTCATACTCAATCCGTTCTTCCAATCGAAAACAATACAGGGCGTTTATGACATAAGTCCTATGTTTATAATGAACGCAAAATTGCAATGGACTTCCCGTGACGGTAAATGGGGACTGCGCATCAATGGAAGCAACATCTTCAACAATAGAGCTGACACTCGCTCCGTACAAGGTGATCAGGATTATCGCATGAAGATTGCCAATAATTGGACTAAAGTCACTTTTGCTGTTATCTATAAGTTTGGCGGCTACAAGGAAAAGAACGTAAAGGCTGTTGACACATCAAGAATGGGGCATTGATGTTTATCGTGCAAAATCACAGTAAAGCCGTCAAGAAAAGTGTAAAGTGAAATCAGGTAAAGTCAAAGTCACTGCAGGATAGGGTAAAAAGTCATGTTGTACGACTATGCACCTTCATGTCGTACAACTATACTACTCCATGTCGTACGTTCATGGCAACTATGGTCGTACAACATGGCAACCTCATAATAAGTCAAGGTGACTCTGTTAGTTTTGCAAAAGAAAACTGCGGAAATCCGCAAAAATCTTTCGGGGAATAGTGTCTTTTATTAATTTTGCAAAAGAAAACTGCGGAAACCCGCAAAAAATCATCGCTTATGGTTATCAATAGAGACAAATATCTGCAAGAATTAGTTAGCGCACGACACAATGGACTGGTAAAGATTATTACCGGTATGCGCCGCTGTGGGAAATCCTTCCTTTTATTTCGTCTCTTCAAGCGTTCCCTTGAAGACGATGGGGTGATGCCCGACCATATCATAGAAATGATGTTCGATGACTACGCTTTCAAAGAGTTTCGTAATCCCGACAAGTTTTACAAGTATGTAAAAGATAGGATTGTCGATGAACAACCCTACTATATCTTGCTCGATGAGGTTCAGATGCTCGATGAATTTGAGGATGTGCTAAACGGATTACTGCATATCCCCAATGCCGATGTGTATGTAACGGGAAGCAACGCCCGCTTCCTGTCGAAGGATATCATTACCGAATTCCGCGGACGAGGATATCAAATACACGTTTCGCCACTCTGTTTTGCAGAGTTTATGACCGTGTATGGTGGCGACAAGGTTGACGGATGGAATGAATACCTGCTGTATGGCGGACTACCCCCAGTTGTCCTTCAGAAGACAGAGGAAGAAAAAGTGAGACTTCTGAACAGCCTCTTGACCGAAACCTATATGATAGATGTCATCAATAGGAATAATGTGAAAAATGATGCTGAAATCAATGACTTGTTCAAGATTCTTGCATCTGGAATTGGTGCCCTAACAAATCCACAACGCCTTTCCAACACATTCCAGTCAGTGAAGAACATCTCCATCAGTGCTTCAACCATAAAAAGATACATCGATTACCTCGCAGACGCCTTCTTGCTTGAGTCATGCAATCGCTACGACGTGAAAGGACGTAAGTATATCGGAACGCCCCTGAAATACTATTTCTCTGACTTGGGCATCCGCAATGCGCTCCTCGGTTTCCGCCAGCAAGAGAAACCCCACCTTATGGAAAATGTCATTTACAATGAACTCCGTTATCGCGGATACAGCGTGGACATCGGCAATGTAGAATATAATGTTGTAGATGAAAAAGGAGCCAACGTCAGACGTATGCTCGAAGTCGACTTCGTTTGCAACCGTGGCTACAAACGCTGCTACATCCAGTCGGCCCTCAGTCTGCCAGACAAAGAGAAAATGCAACAAGAACTTGCCTCCTTGCTACGCATCAATGACAGTTTTATGAAATACGTGATAACCGGAGATGCTATAAAGAAATACCAAAACGATGACGGCATCGTCTTGATGAACGTGTTTGACTTCTTGCTGGACAAGGAGTCGGTATGATGGTCGTACTGACATAAAAAGATGTCGCAATCTCTTGTCTTCCTTGAGGTTGCGACACTTTTTTATTGTCGTCTTGTAACGGGGAAATGGAAAGGAGTCCTATTTCCTGACTTCGGCGATGCGTCACCCTGCTCGCGCGTGCGCCTGTTAGTTAAGATTT
>CAVAQY010000003.1:0-64583 GCA_963590865.1 Bacteroidaceae bacterium
GCTACACTTTATTCCTGATTACCTGGTGTCACCAACCGAGGATATCCGCTGACCCGTTCTTCCTCCCTTAACCAAAATCGGTCATTAGAAAAAGTTTTTTCATTTCCTAATGACCGATTTTGGTTTAACGGAAAGCCATTTTGGCTCGCTATTAGGTGAAAGGCTTCATTCTAAAGCCGTATCACCTCTATTCCGCCGCAGTCCACAATGTGACGGAAGCAGCCCTCAACGGGAAACAGGCCACCATAGATGCCGGCGCAAACGAGCACGCCTCCGTGGGCGAATACTGCCACGCGGCGGTGATTACGGGTGCGCAACTCGTCGAAAAATGCCGCCACACGGGCGTGGAGCTGCGGAAACGACTCGCCGTTTGTGGGCGCAACGTGCATGAAGTCATCATACCATAGTTGCAGACGCGTGTCTTCTATATCGTCAAACCGCTGCATTTCCCAGTCGCCCATGTTCATTTCCTTCAACCGTTCGTCTACTATAGGGTCAGCATAGCCGCAGAACGCCGCCAGTTTCCTTGCCCTTGTGAGCGGCGAGGCGTACACTTCATCAAACTCGCCATACTTTTCAAGGTTCGTTTTCGTTGTGCTTGCCTCTTCAATAAATGTGTCGGCTACAGGCACGTCTGTCCATCCGTAACACGTGCCCTTGGCTACTCCAACATGGGTGTGTCTTACTAAAACTACTTCCATAGTCTGTTGGTCGTTGTCGTAATTGTCTATTGTATATTTGTGGCTGTATAGACCACGGCGAGATACACGCTCAGCTCTACCAGCAGGAACATTGCGCCGCAGCAGTCACCTGTGTAGCCATGCAGCCTGCGCCATATTAGCAAATACACGAGATACATGACGAAGCATGGGGCGAACACTATCGTCTGCCACCCCTGCGGCATTATGAACCAGAGGTACAGTCCCAGTGGCAGCAAACCCTGCACCGCCAGGCTTATGCTGGCCGTCAAGGACATCTTGCGATACACAGTCTTGGCCTTTGACTCGGCCTCGGTGCGTGCATAGGGCATGGTCATTATCATCTGTCCGGCCAACATCTTTGCGTAAGGGTCAGCCACAAGCACCGTCAGCGCAGCCAGGGCAGGGTCGAGCGACACAAGGCATAGAAAAACGAGTAGTTCATACACGATTATGCCGAGCACACCGTATGTGCCTATTCGCGAGTCTTTCATTATGGCAAGCACACGTTCGCGGTCGGAACCTCCGCCTCCGAAACCGTCAAAGAAGTCGCACAGGCCGTCCTCATGCAACGCTCCAGTGAGCAAAATGCGCACGGCAACGGCCATGACTACGGCGATTTCAAACGGAAAGACCATACTACCGAAGTATATGGTGGCAGCCATTACGCCGCCCGTGAGCCATCCTGTGAGCGGCCAATGCTCCACTACAGTCTTGTAACTGTCCTTAGGGGGTTGGTAAATCCGCCAGAAAGGCAATCGAGTAAAGAAGATAAACGCCGACCAAACGTTATCGTACCATTTAGAAGTATTTAGTGATATGCGCATTTTCAAAGTCATTCATTTCGTTAACCATCCTTATTGCGCTGTCAACCAAAGGGTAGGCGCACAACGCACCCGTGCCTTCGCCAAGCCTTAGACCGAGGTTAAGCAGCGGTCTTGCGCCCATTGCGTCGAGCATACGCCGATGGCCGCTCTCGTCACCTTGATGTCCGAATATCATGTACGGCATGGCTTCGGGATGCATTTGGGTTGCGGCCAAGGCACAGGCCGTCATTATGAAGCCGTCTACCAATATAATAATGTGTAGCTCGGCCGCCCTTAGCATTGCTCCGATGGCCGCCACCATCTCGAAACCTCCGAAATAGCGCACGGCAAACTCCACAGCACTCTCGCCGTCAGGCTTCCTTGTAGCTTGGAACCGCTCCACGGCTTGTGCCAAGACCTTTGCCTTATGGCTCATGCCGACGGTGTCAAGACCAGAGCCGGCTCCAATACACTCGCAGAGCGGCACTCCGCCAATCACATTCAGCCATACGCTCGACGGCGAAGTGTTGCCTATGCCCATCTCGCCAATGCAGACGACGTTGCAGCCCAAGGCGTGGCAATCGTCAACCATTTGCGCCCCCACAGTCAAAGCCCTGTCCATTTCCTCACGGCTCATTGCCGCAGTATGAAGGAAGTCGCATGTGCCATAGGCTATCTTGCGGTCTATAATTCCCGGGATGCCGCCGAAGTCATGGTCAACACCTACATCAACGATGCTTAGCCTGAAACCGTGCTGGCGGCAGAACATATTTACGCCGCCACCACCGTGCGTGAAGTTTATCATCTGCTGCCACGTTACCTCTCGCGGCGACACGCTTACGCCCTCTCGCTCAATACCGTGGTCGCCACCAAACAGCAAGTGGCACGGACAGGACAGAACGGGACGGAGCGTTTGCTGAACGAGACACACCTGCAAGGCGATTTCCTCAAGCCGTCCGAGCGACCCTTTGGGCTTGTTCAGGTTGTCTATCCGGCGGCGTATGTCGCCTTCAAGCCCCTTGTCGGGGGCTGATATTCTGTACCGTATCATAGTTTCACGTCTCCTTTCACGTTCACCGGTAGGCCGCAAACCATAAACACCACGTCGTCAGCTCGTGCAGCCACATACTGGTTCATCCATCCTTCGAGGTCGGTGAATCGGCGTTGTACGGCATTGTCGCTCACTCCACCGCTGCCAATCTCGTTGGTTACGAATATGAATGTTGCGTCTTGGTCGGTAAACTTGTCAAACTCGGTCTTCAACTCTTCGAGAACCTCTTCGACAGATGGCTGTTCTCCTTCGCCCTTGTCACGGTTGAAGAAGAAGTTTGTGTACCACAGCGTCAGGCAATCCACCACCGCCACACGTCCGGTGAGGTCGTGGAGGCTTAGTTGTTGCTCTTCTTCAATGTTGGTCCATTGGCTTCCTCGCCGTGCCTTATGCCTTTCCACACGCAGTCGAAACTCTTCGTCCCACACGTGTGCCGTGGCCACATACACCGGATGGTCGCTTAGTTTCAGCGCAAGCCTCTCGGCGTATGCGCTCTTGCCCGACCGTTGTCCACCGGTTACGAGTATTATCCTTCTCATTTGTTGGCGTTTCTATTGCTTTTGCAAAGTTACTTCAAATATGTATAAGTGACGATAAAATCGCCATGATACGATTCGTTTTTGCCAAGAAAGGCATTGGGTAGACTCTGGAAGTCCCACCATAGCAAAAACAAGAGTTTAGGAATTACGTTTTCCCGTCCTGGAAATGTCTTTTATAGTTAAAAACGCCCAAAAGCATTAATTGTAAAAATGAAAAGTATCATTTTTTTTAATTAGTTCGGTGGTTTGGCAAAAAATGACTTAACTTTGCAGCCGTTTTTAGGATGGCAATAAGAAGATCACCAATTTTAATAATATTCTATTTATGAAGAAGATTTACTTAATGATGGCCATGGCTGCATTCGCAGCACAGAGCGTCAACGCCCAGGCACTCGAGGAGAGCAAGACACTGGACAACTGGTATGTAGGTGTTAACGGTGGTATGAACTTCAAGACCACACACACCGCTGTATTCAAGAACTTGAACCCTTCTTTCGGTGTTCGCATTGGCCGCAACTTCACTCCTGTATTCGGTCTCGCCGTTGAGGGAGAGGCTTACTTCAACAACAAGGGCAGCGAGTATCGTCCTCTCGGAACTTTCTTCAAGGGCGTTAACGTGTCGCTGTTGGGAACAACAAACCTCAGCAACTGGTTCTTCGGCTATCCCGGTTCACCCCGCTGCTTTGAGGTTAGCGCTGTGTATGGTCTGGGTTGGGGACACTCTTTCCACACCGAAAGCAATCCTGTTTCCGACAAGAACATAGTTACAAGCAAATTCGGCCTTGACTTCGCGTTCAACCTCGGTTCCGCAAAGGCATGGCAGCTCTATGTTGAGCCTAACATCACTTACGGACTCAACGCATATGGCAGCGAAATCAAGTTCAACTCCAACAACTCAGCCATTGGCGTTCTCGTAGGTCTCAACTACAAGTTCGGCAACAGCAACGGCACACACAACTTCAAGTATGCCGACACTCGCAACCAGGCCGAGATTGATGCTCTCAATGCAAAGATAAATGACCTGCGTGCTGACAACACAAACAAGGACCGCACTATCGACAACAACAACAAGACTATCGCTGACCTACAGTCGCAGCTGGCAGCAGAGAAGAGCAAGCAGCCTACTGTTGTTGTGAACGAGAACAAGAACGTGCTGCAGCCTACCGTAATCTTCGGTCAGGGAAAGAGCACAATCGACAACGCACAGTATGCAAGTATCTCGATGATAGCCAACTACATGAAGAACCACAAGGACGCAAAGATCCTCATCAAGGGTTACGCTTCTCCTGAAGGTAGCAAGGAAATCAACCAGAAGATTTCTGAGGCTCGCGCCAATGCTGTAAAGAACGCTCTCGTTAAGCGTTACAAGATTTCAGCTTCTCGCCTGTCTACAGAGGGCATGGGTGCTACCGATGAGCTTTTCGATGAGGTTGACTTCAACCGTGTGGCTACATTCACCGACATCACAAAATAAGGAAGACTGCGTCATTAGCGCACTTTACTGAACATCTTGAAATCTCCATCGCCAGACAAGGGCGGTGGGGATTTTTTTGCTCTTACGCCACACATGACAGAGGCAGACAAGCCCCCTCAAACGCCTAGCTCACTTGCCTACGGATTTAACAGAAGAACAAAAAAGTATAGCGTTGGCATACTATTTGCAATAATTCCTATATATTTGCAAACCAAAAACAGGCACAACTGTGCCTAAACCCTGACAGAAAGAAAGGAAACAAGACGATATGACAAGCCAGTTTTCGCCAAAAGTTTCAGAGATACTTGCCTTTAGCCGAGAAGAAGCAGCCCGCTTGGCGAGCAACAGTGTGGGACCGGAGCATCTGCTCCTGGCTCTTTTGCGGCTGAAAGAAGGCCCTGTGGTCAATGTTTTCAAACGACTTGGAGTGAATGTCAAGTCGGTAAAGACTGAACTGGAGGCCAAGGTGAAGAACGACGACATCACTTCTCCGGCAGACACCGGCGAGCTTGTGCTCAACGAGAAGGCGAGCAACATTCTGAAACTTGCCGTGCTGGAGGCCAGGATGCAGCACACTCAGAGGGTTGACGAACAACACTTGTTGCTCGCCATACTGCACGACAGCGTGAACAACGGAGCAAAACAGATACTGGAAAGCAACGACATGGACTATGAAGACACCGTATCCATGCTGCAACAAAGGAGCGAGACGCAAGACGGCATAGGGCTTCCCGACGAGGACGACGACGAAATGTTTGAGTCGGCGGGCGGACAGGAAGACGGTCATGCAGCCGCCCACAGAAGCCGTACCGCACAGGCGCAGAAGCCGGGTGGCAAAACTCCGGTGCTTGACAATTTCGGTGTGGACTTGACAAAGGCCGCCGCCGAAGGCAAACTTGACCCTGTAGTGGGACGTGAGCGCGAGATAATGCGAGTGGTGGAGATACTCGGACGGCGCAAGAAGAACAACCCCATACTGATAGGTGAACCAGGAGTAGGCAAGAGTGCCATAGTAGAAGGACTGGCCCAGATGATAGCCAGCCGCCACACGTCGCCAGTGTTGTTCAACCGACGGCTGATAAGTCTCGACATGTCGGCCATTGTAGCCGGCACCAAATACAGAGGTCAGTTTGAAGAGCGGCTGAGAGCCTTGATAAAAGAGTTGGAGACAAACCCGGAAATCATTGTTTTCATCGACGAGATACACACGCTGGTCGGGGCAGGTTCCACTCCAGGAAGCATGGACGCGGCAAACATGATGAAGCCGGCTTTGGCACGCGGCACCATACAATGCATCGGTGCTACTACACTTGACGAGTACCGCAACAGTATAGAAAAAGACGGTGCGCTTGAACGTCGCTTCCAAAAGGTTCTCGTAGAGCCTTCCACTGCCGAGGAAACGCTACAGATACTGCAAAATATAAAGGACAGGTATGAGCACCACCACCACGTGACCTATACGGACGAGGCGTTGAAGGCGTGCGTCAGATTGACAGGACGGTACATTACCGACCGACAGTTTCCCGACAAGGCCATTGACGCCCTCGACGAGGTTGGTTCAAAGGTGCATATAGGCAATGTGCGCGTGCCGCAGGAGATTACGGAAAAGGAAAGGGAAATCGACTTCATAAAGGAAAAGAAGCAGTGCGCCGTGAAGAGCCAAAACTTTGAACTGGCAGCTGCCTACCGAGACAGACAAACCGAGCTTGAAGCGGAACTGGCAGAGCTGAACCGGAAGTGGAGCAGCGGCGAAAACGATGAACGGCAGACCGTTTCGGACAAAGAAGTGGCCGAAGTGGTGTCAATAATGAGCGGAGTACCGGTACAGAGGATGGCGGAAGCCGAGGGCATACGCCTGAAAGGCATGGGCACAGAGCTGAAATCGTCTGTGATAGGACAGGACTTGGCCATAGAAAAGATTGTCAAGGCTATCATGCGCAACCGCGTCGGACTGAAAGACCCTAACCATCCCATTGGCGTATTCATGTTTCTGGGGCCGACAGGAGTGGGCAAGACATACCTCACAAAAAAACTCGCTGAGTTCATGTTCGGCTCCGCTGATTCGCTGATACGCATCGACATGAGCGAATACACCGAGAGTTTCAATGTGTCTCGACTCATTGGTGCACCTCCGGGGTATGTAGGCTATGAAGAAGGAGGACAGTTGACAGAACGCGTACGTCGCCACCCTTATTCGATAGTGCTTCTCGACGAGATAGAAAAGGCTCACGGCAACGTGTTCAACCTTCTCTTACAGGTACTGGACGAAGGAAGACTGACCGACGGCAACGGCCGGATGGTAGACTTCCGCAACACGGTAATCATAATGACAAGCAATGCCGGCACCAAACAGCTGAAGGACTTTTCGAGAGGAGTAGGCTTCAATGCGGCAAGCACCGGAACAGGAATAGCCCTGAACGACAAGGACAAGGAATATGCACGCAGCATTATACAGAAGGCATTGGGACAACAGTTCTCGCCGGAGTTCCTTAACCGTCTCGACGAGATAGTCACTTTCGACCAACTGGACTTGGCTTCCATAAAGAAGATAGTAGACATAGAGTTGTCAAAGCTCTTCAAACGGGTGGAAGCCCTGGGCTTTCACGTCAACATCAGCGAAGAGGCTAAGACATTCGTGGCATCCAAGGGCTATGACGTGCAGTTTGGTGCGCGTCCACTGAAACGTTCTATCCAGAACTATATAGAAGACGGACTGTGCGAACGCATCATAAACGGTGAGTTTTCTGAAGGCGCGACCATAGAAATAGTGAAAGAGATGGACAAACAGAGACTCTCGTTCGAGCAAAAGCAACTGGAAAGCTGAAAAGAAAGCCAATACCTGCAAATACAAAAGAGGTTGGCGCAGGACGCTGCCAACCTCGGAATTGTAGATAAGGTACATCAACAAAGCGGATGAATACTTATCGGAGGCAAATATAAAGCATTAATATCTAAAAAGCAAATCTTAAGGATATTTTTTCAGTTTTTGCAGTATTTGTCCGCCATTGTTCATACCCTTGCGAAGAGACACGACACGTACGGCAACAGCGGTCTAAGGACTTTCCGCTGCTGTATGCGCCATTTACAACCTTAGCCAAGCAGTCATTTACATGATGAAAGCAATCGTCACAGCCGCAGTCTTGGTCGCAATCGTTGCCGGTTGCGGCAAGGAGTACATTGACGACGACTCGAAAGACGGCACCCTCAATATACAGAAAGGCACTACAACCGACAGTCAGGACGGTGACACCGTCTCAAGTTTCATCACAGTAAAGGCTGCGCTGGACAAGGAATATGGAGAGGAGGTGTGCGTGGGCGGCTACATCGTGGCCTCGTGCGCCAAGAACATGAAGAATATCGACTACACTTATCCATTTGAAGGCAGCACCGCAATCATCATAGCCGACGACACTGTTGGTACGGACAGCATAGTACCCACAGACATAATGCCCGTTTGTCTGACGGAATGGCCGAAACTTCGGAGCGGACTCAATCTCGAGGACAACCCGAGACTGCACAACAAAAGAGTCAAACTCACCGGCACAATATCGAAATACTTTTACCGCAAAGGACTGAAAAGTGTATCTTCCGCTATGATTGTAGACGAATAAGTTGTCATTCCCGATTTTGCGCTTGCAGATTGGCTCTACAAGCACTGTTCTGGTTTCAAACAATAAAAGAAAAAGTCCAAAAAGTTTGCATTTCAAAAGAAAAAGACATACCTTTGCAAACAGAACATTAACAAACAAAGACATGAAGAGATTGATGAATGCATGGTGGTGGCGTAGCTCGAGATTGGAATAGTCGCGGGATACGAAGCTGTGTATATCAACTTAAGGATATTAAAAAGGCTCGTCGTTACTGCGACGAGCCTTTTCCCGTTTAAGGCACTGACGGTTTAAAACACGACACAAGAAAATAAGAGACAGAAGAAAAAGGAGACAAAACGATATGGGAAAGACATTCAAAGTTGACGAGAAAGGCTTCTACGGAGAGTTCGGCGGAGCCTACATACCCGAGATACTCTATGCCACGGTGGAGAATCTGAAGGAGCAGTACCTGCGGATAATGGAGACCGAAGAGTTTCAAAGGGAATACATGGAACTGCTGCGCGACTACGTGGGACGCCCTTCGCCGCTGTACTATGCCAAGCGCATGAGCGAGAAATACGGTTGCCAACTGTATCTGAAACGCGAAGACCTGAACCACACCGGGGCGCACAAGATAAACAACACCATAGGCCAGATACTGCTGGCCAAGAAGATGGGCAAGCGACGCATAATAGCCGAGACAGGAGCAGGACAGCACGGAGTGGCCACAGCCACCGTCTGCGCGCTGATGGACATGCCCTGCGTTGTCTACCAAGGTGCGCTCGATGTAAAACGGCAGCACACCAATGTGGAGAGGATGAGGATGCTCGGTGCTGAAGTGCGCCCCGTAACCACAGGCAACCAGACACTCAAGGACGCTACCAATGAGGCCATACGCGACTGGTGCTGCCATCCGCAGGACACATTTTACATAATAGGTTCCACAGTGGGTCCCCACCCCTACCCTGACATGGTGGCACGGCTTCAAAGCATAATATCGAAAGAGATAAAGGAACAGCTGACCGAGAAGATTGGGCGCGACTATCCTGACGTGCTGATGGCCTGTGTGGGCGGAGGTTCGAACGCCGCCGGAACAATATACCACTACATTGACGACGAGCGTGTAAGGATAGTTCTCGCCGAAGCTGGCGGACTGGGAGCTGACAGCGGCCACACCGCAGCCACGATACACGCCGGACGACTGGGCATACTGCACGGCTCGCGCACGCTGGTGATGCAGACTCCCGACGGACAGATAATGGAGGCCGAAAGCATCTCGGCCGGACTTGACTACCCTGGCATAGGCCCCATGCACGCCAACCTGGCGCAGCAGCACCGCGCCACAGTGCTCTCCATCAACGACGATGAGGCAGTGAAGGCGGCCTACGAACTGACGCGCATGGAGGGAATAATACCTGCACTGGAGAGCGCACACGCCATTGCCGCACTCGGAAAGATGAGTTTCAAGCCCGACGATGTCGTGGTGCTCACCGTAAGCGGACGCGGAGACAAGGACGTGGAAACATATTTGTCACACAAGGAAATGGCAGGAGAATATGGAAACTTTTAACTATACCACCCAAACTCGCACCACACTGGCCGACCTGCATACTCCCGTTGGAGTGTATATGCGCCTTCGCGACATTCATCCGCAGAGTGCGCTCATGGAGTGTTGCGACTACCACGATGCCAACAGTAGCCGATCGTTCATCGGCACCCATCCCATAGCCTCGATAGCCGTAAGCCACGGAGTGGCCACAGCCACCTATCCCGACGGAAGCGTGGAGCGGCACGCCATTGACGAACAATACGGAGTGGACAAGGCCATCAACGCCTTTCTCAAGCGTTTCCATGTTGAGGGCGACAAGGCTGAGGTGTGCGGACTGTATGGTTTCACCTCGTTCAACGCCGTGCGCTACTTCGAGAACATTGCCGTAAAGGACACAACCATGGAACGTAATGATGCGCCCGACATACTATATATAATGTATAGAGACATCGTTGTGTTCGATCACTTCTCCAACCGTATGACCATCGTTACCCTTGGCGACGGAAGTTGCATAGACGCTCTCGCCAAGCTGATGAACAAGGACAACGCCCATGCCTATCCTTTCCATGCCATTGGCGAGCCGACATCAACGCTCACCGACGAGGAGCACAAGGCCAACATCAGGCGCGGCATTAGCCACTGTCTCAGGGGCGATGTGTTTCAGATAGTGCTCTCACGCCGCTTCGTGCAACGCTACGAGGGCGACGACTTCAAGCTCTACCGCACACTGCGGTCGGTAAACCCCTCACCCTATCTGTTCTACTTTGACTTCGGGGGCTTCCGCATATTCGGTTCTTCGCCCGAAACCCACTGCCGCATAGAGGGACGCAAGGCATACATCGACCCCATAGCCGGCACGACCAAGCGCACGGGGGATGCAGAAGCCGACCGCCGTGGAGCTGAATACCTGCGCAACGACCCCAAGGAAAACGCCGAGCACGTGATGCTCGTTGACCTTGCCCGCAACGACCTGAGCCGCAACTGCCACAGCGTGAAGGTGGAGTTCTACAAAGACTTGCAGTACTACTCCCACGTAATACATCTCGTTTCTCGCGTAAGCGGCACACTCGACAATGGTGCCGACCCTGTAAAGGCATTCATTGACACATTCCCCGCCGGCACTCTTTCGGGTGCCCCCAAGGTAAGGGCAATGCAGCTGATAAGCCAATATGAACCGCACAACCGTGGAGCCTACGGCGGCTGCATAGGCTTCATCGGACTGAAAGGCGACCTCAATCAGGCCATAACCATACGCACTTTTGTAGCGCGCAACGGCGAACTGTGGTTCCAGGCCGGTGGAGGCATCGTGGCCAAGAGCAACGAGGACTACGAGTTGCAGGAGGTGAACAACAAGCTTGGCGCACTGCGCCGAGCCATAAAAATGGCAGAAACATTTTGAACGAAGAAGAAATGATTAAGACAGCTATAATAGACAACTACGACTCTTTCACCTACAATCTGGCGCACCTCGTAAAGGAGCTTGGGGCGGAGGTGACGGTACTGCGCAACGACAAGTTTGGCATTGCCGACCTTGAGCAGTACGACAAACTGATACTGAGTCCAGGCCCGGGCATTCCAAGCGAGGCCGGACTGCTCATGGCCACCATCGAAGCCTATGCCGGCAAGAAGCCCATGCTCGGCGTGTGTCTTGGTCACCAGGCCATAGGCGAGGCGTTCGGTGCAAGCCTGACCAACCTGAGTGAGGTGTTTCACGGTGTGGCTACCGAGGGCAAACAGATGGGCAACGACCCTATATTTGTCGGTTTGCCGCAGCGCATAACCATGGGACGCTATCACTCATGGGTGGTTTCCGCCGACGGTCTGCCCGACTGCCTGGAAATAACCGCACTAAGCGACGAGGGCCAGATAATGGGATTGAAGCACAAAAAGTTTGACATCCACGGAATACAGTTCCACCCCGAGAGCGTGCTTACGCCCGACGGACGAACCATTATGGACAACTTTTTGAAGATTTAAGAAGGGGCGTTTCATCTGCTTCCGCAACGCACTGACATCCAAACGGTTCGCACTTTGATTTCAAAAGTCATAGAGTTACGCTCCGTAAAGATGGCATTTACAACTCGCAAGCATGGCATCTACGACCCGTAAGTATGGCACTTAGCCATCGTAAATGCCATACTTACGAAAACAAGAGTGCGTCACAGCAAAAATGAAGCCGCACTTTAAGCATAGAAAAAGGCAACGGAAACAATAATAAAAATTTTACATTATGACACAGATGAAGGATATACTCAACCGCGTGCTCAACCATGAGGAACTCACACGCAAGGAGACAAAAGACATACTGGTGGGCATCACACGCAGCCAATACCCGCAAGAGCAGATAACCGCCCTGCTCACCGGACTGCAGATGCGCGGCATAACCGTGGACGAACTGTTGGGCTTCCGTGACGGCATACTGGAGACTGGCGTGCCTGTGCCGCTCGATTGTGACCGCTACATTGACGTGGTTGGCACTGGAGGCGACCGCAAAAACACGTTCAACATATCGACCACGGCGTGCTTCGTCATTGCCGGAGCGGGCTACAAGGTGGCCAAGCACGGCAACTACTCGGCCACAAGCACCAGCGGAGCGTCAAACGTGATAGCCAACCACGGCGTGGCTTTCACCGACGACATAGACCGTCTGAACCGCTCAATCAGCGAGTGCGGCATCGTATATCTGCACGCCCAGCTGTTTGCCAAGGCCATGAAGTTCGTGGGTCCCATACGCAAGGCTCTACAATTTCCCACGTGCTTCAACCTGCTCGGCCCCATCGTAAATCCCTCTAAGCCGCAATGCCAACTGCTCGGCGTGGCCAACCTCGACCAGATGCGCCTGTACAGCAACGTATACCGCCGCATTGGCATCGACTATGCCATAGTGAACAGCATTGACGGCTACGACGAGATCTCGCTCACAGGCCCGTTCAAGGTGACCACCAACGACTACGAGCGCGTGTTCAGTCCGCAAGACATCGGCCTCAACACGGCAAAACCCGAGGAACTTGTGGCCGGAGCCACCGAAGAGGAAGCCAAGCAGATATTCGACAACGTGCTTGGCGGCACTGCCCTGCCGGCGCAAAAGGACATCGTCGTGGCCAACGCTGCCTTCGGCATACAGGTGCTCGAACGAGGCAAGAAGCCAATAGAGGAGTGCGTGGCCATAGCCCGAGAGTCGCTCGACAGCGGCAAGGCACAGGCCACGTTCATGAAGTTTGTAGAACTGAACTCGTAAGCGGCAAATCCATGTGTGCCTTGGTAGATGCGGAGGAGACTCCACATCTACCAAGCTCCGCCCTTCCAATCCAAAGTCTGCAACACACTTTTCCAACGCCATTACAGACCGTTTGGCATTAATTCCTTAATTTTGCACCAGTCTCTGACGAACTACAATAAGAACGATTCTACTACTTTATTTTCTCAAGTTTCAGATTTAAGAATTCAGATGATGCAAATACGCAAGAAAAGACAACAGATTCGACATTCCGTACTGCCGAGCACAAGTCAGCGACATGACAGGCACAAGTCGCCGACTTGACAAATTAGCATATTCAGCAGTCTAAAAACAAGGCAAGTTATGCCATTATACAAGAAACCGTACAGCAAGCTCCCCTAAACTCGAAACTTCAATTATCTATACTACTTAAACAATGAAAACTGGATTATTGGGACTGGCATTGGGAATTGCCAGTCTCGCAATGTCGGCCACGGCAAAAGAAGCCGAAACAACTACGGCAACCACACAGCAGTATTACCCCGTGCGCAACCGACTCGACGTGACAAACCTTGACGGTACATGGCAGTTCAAACTGGACAAGGACACTGAATGGCGAACCATACAGGTGCCAGGCAACTGGGAAACACAGGGAATGAAACAACCCGAATATGGATTGCGTCTAACCCAGATGGTCGGCACCTATCGCCGACTGTTCGACTATCGAGAGGAATGGCGCGGCAAGAATGTCATTCTGCGACTCGACGGAGTGCAGCATGGCTTCATCGCCTTTGTCAACGGAATAAAGGTTGGCGAGGGACACAGTGCACACACAATGCACCAGTTTGATGTGACGCAATGTTTGAAAGAAGGGTGCAACGAAGTGGAGATACGCGTTGACACACACTCGCCCTATTGGCAGTTCGACGTGTGCGATGCGTGGTCGCTCACTGGGATAAAGCGTAGCGTGGAACTCTTTGCCGTCAGCAAAGACGGGTCGCTGGCTGATGTAGTGTTTGACAGCAAGGTGAACACCGACAACTCGGCTGACATTACCGTGACGGTGAAAACCAACGGCAACGTTGCACGAGTCACCGCTTCGCTGCTCGATGAGCGATACCATCACGTGGCTGACATGCAAGCCGACATAAGCAACAAGGGCGAAGTACAAGGCAGCGACAGATGCAACACTGCTACGCTGAAGACATCGTTGACTCGTCCGCGTCTTTGGAATGCTGAGACCCCCAATCTGTATCGCCTCGACGTCAAGGCTTATGCAGCTGACGGGCGGCTGCTGCAAAACGTGGAAGAGAAGGTGGGCATACGCGAGGTGCGCGTCGAAAACTGCAAAGTGTTGCTCAACAATCGTGAAATCTTCCTGCGCGGTGCCTGTCTGAGCGAGAACGAGGCAATTGAGGGCGGAGCCATGTCGCCGCTGCACCGCCGACAGCAGTTGGAACAGATGAAGGCCGCCAACATCAACTTCATCCGCACGGCACACTATCCGCATGACCCACTGTTCACGCGGCTTTGCGACGAGATGGGCTTCTACGTATGCGAGGAGATACCATTCGCCTCGCGCGGCGACATATATCTGAAAAGCGACACTGGCGTGGTGGCAGAATTGTGCAATCGGGCAAAGGCTACAATAGACCGTGACCGAAACTGCCCCAGCATCATCATGTGGAGCCATGGCAACGAGAACAAAATATACCCTTGCCAGGACTCTGTACTGCTATTCACCAAGACGTATGACCCCACCCGACTGCGCGGAGTACCACAAGCAAAGGGACCATTCTTCAGCTACATACACCACCCGTCAAAGTATGTTGATGTAATCTGCGGGCACTACGCCAACGACGGTGTGCTGGCCGAAGCGTGCGAAAAGAGCACTTTGCCTATCATCAACACCGAATATGCCCACTCGCTTGGCACGGCGTTCGGCGAACTGGAGCACAAATACGAAATATTCCGCCGCGAACCGAAGATTGCTGGCGGTAGCGTGTGGTCGTTTCAAGACCAAAGCATACTGACCCATAACTTCAACCAACAGAGGCAAGTGCTGAAAGGAGTGCGCATCGACTCACTGCGCTACATGGACAGTTGGGGTATGAATCCTATGCCTGACAAGGGAGCTGAAAAAGGTAAGGAAGGCGCAGACGGCGTGGTGTATGGCGATGGCTACCCGCAGGAGGACTATTTCGAACTGTCACAGGTGTACACTCCCGTCTTTGTGTCGCTTGCTGAAAAAACGGCAAACAGGCTGACACTGAACGTGGAAAATCGCTTCGACTTCATCACGCTCCACGGATACAGTATCCAATGGGAACTGCGCGACCTCACGAAAGTACAAGACAGCGGTGTAGCATGGCTTACCGCCGACGCACGGATGACAGAGAGTATCGCCATTCCTATCAACGCGAATGCAGACGACATGATGTTGTGCATGAAAGTAATGCGCCCAAACGGAACACTTTGCTTTGAAAAGAACATCACCGTGAGCAACAAGACCGACTACGCTCAACTGCTGACCAAGGCGCAAGGCAAGACCCCCCCACTGCTGAAAGACTGGCTGAAACAGGGATTCATGCTGCGCGTGGGACGCCCCATAGGAATCGGGCTTGACTTCAAACGCAAGGGACTGTGGTCGCCTTACCTACTGAAAGCCTCTTCATGCACGACAAAAAAGCGGAAGAACGGCTACGCCATGACGTGCAGATGGGAACAGCCGGGCAAATCCAAGAACTACATAGACGGCAATATACAGATTACAACAGACAAAAACGGCACAATTATCGTGGAGTACACGCTCGTGCCATCTGACTCTATCCAAGGCAAGCTGCTCGACTATGGACTGGCCACCACACTGCCAAGCGAATACACCGATGTGGCCTGGATTGGCCAAGGCCCATTCTCCCACACACCCGACAAGACGGCATACAACAACCGTTCTCTGTGGCAACTCAACAAGAACGACATTCGTTTCTTCGGAAACAGGGGCGAGGTTGACCTGATGACCGCATTGGCTGACAACCACACGTTGACGCTTTGTTCCGACAGGAAGAACATTCATCTTGAGAACATAGACGGGCACATCGTCATTACTGACAATATTGTAGTGGGCACTTACGGTACGAAATTCTATGGTCCGAATGGCATCAACTTCAACAAAATAGGCAGTCAGTCCGGCATAATAATAATAAAAGGTGACGCGGCACAGTTGCTGAACGACACATTTGGAGGCATGAAAAGAGTAAATCCGGAGCAACCATATCTTGAAAGTTATGGCAAGTGAAAGTGGCCGAGGAGCGCAAGCGGCAAGTTCCGTGCCACTTCGCTCTTCGTATTCCTTTTGGCGGAATTGACATAAACCACAATAAACCATGGATTATTTTTTGTAATTTTGCGGCACAAAACGTTTATTTAGAGATTTTTTCGCATGAAGAGAAGAAGTATCATGGCGATGGCTGTGTTCTCAGCCTCGGTGGCACACATGTACGGAGCCAACTACACACAACTGCAACCAATGAAGTTGACCGCCGACAGCATGCCGGCCATGCTCTACGCACAAAACGAGAACGCTGCATTGGCCAACGCTGCCACGATGCTGATGCCGCAAGGCGATGCTGACAACACAACTGTACAGAAAAGTCCGTTGCCCGAAGTGAGCGAGTGGGCCACAAAGACGACCACCGTGAAGCCTTACAAGCTGATGGACGACCTGACCTTCATCGGCGTGCCTATCTTCGCCGCCGGTATTATAGCCAAAAGCGAGAAGGCGAGTTTTAGACAGAACACCGAAGACCAGGCGCACAGCAACACTCGACTGCTCACGAACTTCCACACCGAGATAGACAATTACACGCAGTTTGCCCCGGCTGTGCTTGCTGCCGGACTCAATTTCTCCGGCGTGGAGGGACGCAGCGACACGTGGCGCTTCCTTGCGTCAACAGCAATGTCGTATGCCATCATGGCAGGCTTCGTCAACTCCATAAAATACACCGCACAGGAGATGCGCCCCGACGGAAGCACGCGCAACTCGTGGCCATCGGGCCACACAGCCACAGCCTTTGTCAGCGCATCGATACTGCACAAGGAGTATGGACTGACGCGAAGCCCCATCTACTCGGTAGCGGGCTACGCCATGGCCACCGCCACTGGCATAATGCGTGTGCTCAACAACCGCCACTGGGTGAGCGATGTGCTTAGCGGAGCCGGCATCGGTATAATGTCAACCGAATTGGCCTACGGACTGAGCGACATCATCTTCAAGGGCAAGCACCTGAAGCGGAACGACCTTGACAACACGGCCAACATAATAGAGAACCCGTCGTTCTTCAGTGTGTCGATGGGTATAGGTCTCGGCAGCCGTAACCTGTCGTTCAATGCACGAGACTTTGACATGACTGAATACACGACGGAAGGAGAAGACATTACTAGCGACATACAGCTAAAGTTCGGCGCAGCCACCGTGGTAGGCGTTGAGGGTGCATACTTCTTCAACAAATACATTGGCGTGGGCGGACGACTGAAGGTGAGAAGCACTCCTATAAAGGGATGGAGCAACATGACATCGAAACAAAGAGACAAGATTGCCGCCACATACAATGCGTATTCAAGTTCCGATGCGAAAATGGACTGGTGGATACCCGTACACGATCTGACGATTGAGTCCGACCACATAACTGAGTTCTCGGCCAACGCCGGCTTGTACTTCAACCTTCCTCTGTCAAGCAGGTTTGCCCTGGGCAGCAAACTACTCATAGGCCGAAGCGTGATACAAGACCTTGACGTGGATGCGCACTTCGCAGGAAACAGGCTCATACCGAGCGTCGACGCAAAGGGAAATCCCGTGGGCACCAAGGGCGAGGCATACGACATAACATGGGACTACATGACCGTGAGCGGCAACAACACCATGACCTACGGTACGGGGCTGTCGCTGACATACGCCTACAAGTCGAACTTCTCATGGAAACTGTTTGTTGACTACGACTTCACGCGCAAGCACTACACCATGAACCTCAACGAGACAGAGTTTACGAGAGTGGCTTTTCCTGAAGAGTACGATAACATTTGCGCCTACTACGATGGGAGCAATTTCAACAACAACGGCACAAACCTGTCGTCAACCATCAAGAAAACAATGAACAACTTTGTCATCGGTGGTGCGTTCTGCGTGTCGTTCTGACGAAAAAAAATCCGGCGAAGGCCAACAAAGACTAAAGAAAGGACTGACGATGAAAGACGTACTCGACGAAATAGTGGCGTGGAAGCGCATTGAGGTGGAAAGGGCGAAAGGCCTTGTCTCCGAAAGGGAGATGCACGCAAATGTGGAGCGCATGCTCGGCGGCGAGGTGCCGTCGATGGCCAAGGCCATAAGACAGTCGGCCACGGGCATCATCGCCGAATTCAAGCGCAAGTCGCCCTCAAAAGGATGGATAAAGGAAAGCGGACAACCCGAGACCATCCCGACCGACTACCAAAGCAACGGGGCTGCGGCAATAAGCATACTCACCGACGAAAAGTATTTCGGCGGCAACGATGCCTTCATCACCACGGCACGCCAAAGCGGAGTGACAATACCTATACTCTACAAGAACTTCGTCATCGACGAATACCAACTGTTTCAGGCGCGGCTATGCGGAGCGTCGGCAGTACTGCTGATAGCCGCATGCCTCACCAAGGACGAATACCGCCAACTGCTGCGAACTGCGCACGAGCTGCAACTGGAGGTGCTGCTCGAAACACACAGCACGCCCGAAGTGGAGTATGCCGACCACGAACCAGACCTCTGTGGAGTGAACAACCGCAACCTCGGCACCTTCATCACCGACGTAAGCAACTCGATGCGCCTGGCAACGATGCTTCCGCAGAACATTGTCAGGGTGAGCGAGAGCGGCATTTCCAATCCGCAAACGATATGCGAACTGAAAAAGGCCGGATACGAGGGCTTCCTCATCGGTGAAAACTTCATGAAGACCGACAACCCTGGATTGGCATTGAATAGCTTCATACAGGAAATAGGACAATGCCGATAGCGCATCCTCCGGCCTATACATTATTACATATAAGCAAGAACACAATGATAATAAAAGTGTGTGGCATGAGGGACGGCGGCAATATAAAGGCCGCCATCAAAGTCGGAGCCGACTGGATTGGAATGATTTTCTGGCCAAAGTCGCCACGGTATGTGCAGATGCTTCCGTCGCTGACCGGCACATTGCCCGACTCTGCCCGTGCGGACAACATGCCTCAGGAGGGTGATGAAGCAGATGGCACAAGGAAGACAAAGTTTGTCGGAGTGTTTGTCAACGACTCCGCACAGAACATCATAACGCGCGTGGTAAACTTCAAGCTTGACCTCGTGCAGCTGCATGGCGACGAAAGTCCAACATTCATACGCAACGTGCGCGCCACACTGGCCAAAGACATCTGCCCAAACATCAAGTTCATCAAGGCCATAAGCGTGTCGTCGGCTACCGACCTGGACAAATGTGCCCAGTATGAGGGAGTGGTTGACTATCTGCTGTTCGACACCAAGTGTGCCGACAGGGGAGGCTCGGGCAAGCACTTCGACTGGTCGCTGCTTGAGGGCTACCATGGCAACACGCCGTTTCTGCTGAGCGGCGGCATAGGCATAGACGATGTCGAAGAGCTGAAGAGACTCAACCTACCCATGATGACCGGCATAGACATCAACTCTCGCTTTGAAACAGAGCCGGGAGTAAAAGATACCGACAAGATAAAGACATTCATCAACAAACTGAGGTGACGGATATGAACAAGATAAACAAACTTTTCGAGCAGAGCAAAAACCGCAAACTGCTGTCGCTCTACTTCTGTGCCGGCTGCCCAACACTGGAGGGCACAGCCGATGTGATAAAGACTTTGGAACGCCGCGGCATCGACATGATTGAGGTGGGAATACCGTTCAGCGACCCCATGGCCGACGGCCCCGTGATACAGGACGCCGCCACAAAGGCTCTGAAAAATGGAATGACGCTGAAGAAACTGTTTGCACAGCTGAAGGAAATCAAGGACGAGGTGAGCATTCCTTTGGTGCTTATGGGCTACCTTAACCCAATCATGCAATACGGCATAGAGGAGTTCTGCCGCAGTTGCAGCGAATGTGGCGTGGCAGGAACCATCATTCCCGACCTACCTTTCAACGACTACATCACCACCATAAAGCCTGTGGCCGACCGCTACGACCTGCGCGTAATCATGCTGATAACGCCCGAGACAAGCGAAGAGCGCATACGCTTCATTGACGACCACACCGACGGCTTTATCTATATGGTGTCGTCGGCTGCAACGACTGGCGCACAAAAGAGCTTCGACGAAGCCAAGCAGGAATACTTCCAGCGCATAAACGCCATGAATCTGCACAATCCGCGCATGATTGGTTTCGGAATATCAAACAAGCAGACGCTCGAGACATCGCAGCAAAATGCTGCTGGCGCCATCATAGGCAGCAAGTTCGTGACGTTGCTCAATGAGAGCGGCAATGCCGACGAGGCCATCGACAAGCTGTTCGCCGCATTGGAGCAATAGCAAGGTGCGGCATTGATGAGCGCATAAAGGTGCGTGCGTATGGATTAAGCGGAACTATCCAAAAGCGAGAAAACCAACAACCGATCGCCGTAAAAGGCATCCGGCTGTTGGTTTTGTTCTTTCAAGCCATCAAACGAATATACTGAAGCCATTGGTATCAGCATAAGCCAAGACAGCGAATGTTTATGGCAACAGAATTTTACATCTAATTTTATTGTCATTGTAAATCACTGTTAACCACGCGATTGACAATTATTCATATATTTAAAACAGTTAATCCTATATGTCTGTATCTATTAATTCTATCTTTGCAAACGTAAGAAGGCACGCCCCAAAGGGCAATGAATGCCAACAAAGATATTTTACCATAGAATCTATATATAGTAGAGAATTATTCATTAGAGTTAATGAAAAATCCCCTCATTGTTTAGTAGTAGAAATCTCATCAGGCCGCCTCTGTGAAGAACCGGCCTGTTTTCTTAAAAACCGGAATCTGTACCCGGGAAAGCCCACAAGGGAAGAAGACAAACCGCTTTGACAAAAACAATAAAAACCGCTATAAATAATATGAAAGTTCTACGCTTGCTACTTTTGTGCATGCTGTTCCCCACACTGGCCTTGGCCGACGGATGGGACACGCAGTACAAACAAATAGAGAAAAGCATCAGACTGCCGAAGCTGTCTGACAAGGTTTTCAACATAACCAAGTATGGCGCAAGCCCCAAGGCAAAGGCCGCAGTAAACCAAAAGGCCATAAACAAGGCCATAGAGGCATGCTCCAAGGCTGGCGGCGGCAAGGTCATAGTACCAGCCGGCACGTTCAGCACGGGCGCAATCACCATGAAGAGCAAGGTGAACCTCGTGGTTGAGAAAGGTGCCACACTGCTGTTCGCCTTCGAGCCGGAGCTTTACCCCGTAGTGCCAACGCGCTGGGAAGGACTTGACTGTTGGAACATCTCACCATGTATATATGCCTACAGGCAGAACGACATCGCCATAACGGGCGAAGGCGTGATTGACGGCGGCGGCACCAACGAGACTTGGTGGAAATGGTGCGGAGCACCACGCTACGGATGGCGCACAGGCATGATTGGGCAGAACATGGGTAGCCGTGCAAAGTTGCTCAAGCAGGCCGAGGACGGCGTAGACATGAATGAACGACGATTCGGCCCGCAAGACGGACTGCGCCCACAGCTCATCAACCTGAACCAATGCGATGGCATACTCATAGAAAACGTGACGTTGCTGCGCTCTCCGTTCTGGGTGATACACCCTCTGCTGTCGAAAAACATCACCGTGCGCGGCGTACACATCAACAACGACGGACCCAACGGCGACGGCTGCGACCCCGAGTCGTGTGACGGCGTACTCATCGAGAACTGTTTCTTCAACACCGGCGACGACTGCATTGCCATAAAGAGCGGACGAAACAACGACGGACGACTGTGGAACAAACCGAGCGAGAACATCATCATCCGCAACTGCGAGATGCAGAATGGACACGGCGGTGTGGTTATCGGCAGTGAGATTTCCGGCGGATGCCGCAATGTGTTTGCCGAGAACAACAAGATGGACAGTCCCAGCCTTGAGCGAGTGATACGCATAAAGACCAACACTTGCCGCGGCGGCGTGGTCGAAAACATCTACGCACGCAACATCACCGTGGGACAATGCGCCGAGTCGGTGTTGAAAATTAACCTCGACTATGAGCACAACGAGATTTGCTGCCGCGGCTATCTGCCCACAGTGCGCAACATCAACCTTGAGAACATCACCTGTCAAAAGAGCAAATATGGAGTGCAAATCATCGCACTTGACACCTGCGTCAACGTGTATGACATCAACGTGAAGAACTGCAAGTTCAACGGCGTGGCCGAAGGCAACTACATGAAGGGTCAGACACGCAACATCAACTTCGAAAACCTGTACATCAACGGCGGCCTATCGCTCACCGAGATGCCATTCAAGCACTACAGCCAGTGGATGACGGCATCCGAAATGAAGCGCGTGCCGCAGTCATATATGCTTGACTTCGCCAAGAAGCCCAAATGGAGCTACGTGATGGGCATCGAACTTGAGGCCATGCTCGACACCTATCTTAAATATGGCGACGACAAAATCAGGCAGTACTGCCAGATGTACACCGACACCATGATCAACGCAAAGGGCGAGGTACGCGGCTACAAGCTCGAAGACTACAACCTGGACCAGATACGCACCGGTCACTTTGTGGCGCGAATGTACCAGAAATATCCCGAGGCCAAGAATCTCAAGGCACTGCAAACGCTCATGAAACAGTTGGAGAAGCAACCGCGCACCAACGAGGGTGTGTATTGGCACAAGGCCATATACGCATACCAGGTGTGGCTCGACGGTATCTTCATGGGGTTGCCATACTACACTCTCACCGCCAATATGCTGCTGAAGGACAAGAAGGCGCAGAAGATATACAACGATGCCGTCGACCAGATAAAGAAAACCTACGAGCGCACCATCGACCCCAAAACAGGACTCAACCGCCATGCGTGGGACGAGACTCGCCAGATGTTCTGGGCCGACAAAGCCACCGGACTGTCGCAGCACTGCTGGGGACGCGCACAGGGATGGTACACCATGGCCCTTATCGAACTGCTCGACGCACTGCCTGAGAACTACTCGCGGCACGGCGAGGTGATAGAGCTGCTCAGGAAAGACCTCGATGCCGTGATAAAGTGGCAAGACAAGAAGTCGGGAGTGTGGTATCAGGTGATGGACACTCCTACGGGCGAGGGCAACTACCTTGAGGCCACGTGCTCGTCGATGTTCGCCTACTCGCTGCTGAAGGCTTACCGCAAAGGCTATCTCGGAGCGAAATACCGCGATGCGGGCATCAAGGCTTACAAGGGAATTATCAACAAGTTCATCAAGGTAAACCCCGACAAGACAATCTCTCTCACAAACTGCTGCTCTGTGGCCGGCCTTGGCCCGGGCGTGAGCGACGCTGTGAAGAAAGCCGCACCTAAGGTAAAGGAAAACAAGCGGCGCGACGGCTCATACCAATACTACCTGAGCGAACAGATAAGGGACAACGATGCCAAGGGCATAGGCCCGTTCATCTGGGCCTCGCTTGAGATGGAAGCACTCGGATACGACACCAACAACACCACAGCCGGCATCGACCGCCAGGCTGTGGTGACTCGTAACAACCCCATTATAAATAAGGTGGACACACTCGGTGCACTCACCGTGGGCAACGGTCACTTCGCTGCCACCGTAGATGTCACGGGGTTGCAGAGTTTTCCACAGGCTTACTCCAACGGCATTCCGCTCACGACCATGTCCGACTGGGGATGGCACTCGTTCAAGAACACAAGCAACCTGACCGCCGCCGAGACCGAAAAGGAGTTTGACCTTGGCCATGGCCACAAGGAAGTGTATGCCGTGGAATACAAGCAGGACGGACGCAATAAGGATGCAACCAACTATTTCCGTGTCAATCCCCATCGTCTTAACCTCGGCACCGTGGGGCTACGCTTCGCCCGCAATGACAACACAGGCAGCGCCTCAACCATCGACGACATCAAGGATGTGCATCAAGAACTGGCTCTTTGGGACGGCATGGTAAACTCCCGATACACCGTCAATGGCACGCCCGTTGAGGTTTCTACTGGCTGCATGGCCGACAAGGACGCCATTTTCACGCGCATCAAGAGCGACCTGCTCAAAACAGGAGCTGCATCAGTGGTGCTCACCATGCCCTACCCTACAGGCAAGCACGCCGACGACGCCAACGACTACTCTACAAAAACCGGTCTTCATCAGTCGAAGCTCATCTGTTCCGACAACCACTCGGCCACCATCGAGCACACTATCGACAGCACTACCTACTACGTGAAACTGCAATGGGAGGGCAAAGCCACATTGGAGCAAGGCACGCCGCACACATTCTGCCTCAAGACAAAGGACGACGTGCTGACACTCTGCACCGAATACACCGAGGAAAGTCCCTACAACAAGCGCCGGGACATGCCGTTCACATACGATAAGGCTCTGAAGGCCACCCTAAAATACTGGCCACGCTTCTGGAACAGTGGTGCCATCGTTGACTTCTCTGCCTGCACCGACCCAAGAGCCAAGGAACTGGAACGCCGCACAGTGCTCTCGCAATACCTCACCGCCATCAACTGCGCCAACAACATGCCTCCACAGGAAACCGGCCTTACATACAACTCATGGTATGGCCGTCCCCACTTGGAGATGACTTTCTGGCACGCTCTCGACTTCGCCCTCTGGAACCGTCCTGAAGCCGTGGCCGACATGCTCAAGTGGTATAACGACAAGGCATACCCAGTGGCAAAGAAGATAGCCGAACGCCAAGGCTTCAAGGGCATACGCTGGATGAAGATGACCGACCCCGACGCTGGCGAAGCTCCATCCAACACAGGTTCGTTCCTGCTCTGGCAACAGCCCCACTACATATACCTTGCAGAAGAAATGTACCGCGCCGACCCGTCGGCCACCACTCTCAAGGAATATGGCAAGGGTGTGGAGGATACTGCAGAGTTCATGGCCGACTTCGCCAAGTCGTGCGCCAAGGGCAAGGGTGCGATAAAGCTGTTCGGCGCCACTGCCATGCAGGAGTCCATGTCGAAAGACTTCTCCTACAACCACCCATTCGAGCAAGCCTACTGGCGCTATGCCATAGGCGTGGCACAGAAGTGGCGCGAGCGTCAAGGATTGGAGCGTAACCCTGAGTGGGACAATGTAATGAACAACATGGCCGCACTTGTGGAGAAAGACGGAATATACCAGGCCGGCGAACCGCTTACGGCATTTGACGACAACGCAAAGTCGTCCAAATTCGACCCCTTCTCTACACCCGAACAGAATGGACGCAAGCAGATTTCGGCCGAAGACTTCGCCCTGAAGTCACGCAGCGACCACCCCGCTGTGCTCGGAGTATGCGGCCTGTTGCCTTACTCAGGCATCTACGACAACGGCAAGATGAAGAACACGCTCAACTGGGCAATGGACAACTGGAACTGGGGCACCACCTGGGGATGGGACTATGGCATGATAGCCATGTGCGCCGCACGCCTCGGCGAACCGGAGACTGCACTCAAGGCTCTGCTCATTGACAAGGGCAAAAACACATATCTCGTCAACGGCCACAACTTCCAAGAGCCGAAGCGTCTGCGCCTCTACCTTCCGGGCAACGGGAGCCTGCTCGATGCTGTGGCCATGATGTGCGCCGGATGGGACGGATGCACCGAGCCAAACAATCCCGGTTTTCCCAAGGACGGAAAATGGAATGTGCGCTGGGAGGGATTGCAGCGCATGCAATAAGTACCTTAAAACCCAACGACACTTTGCAAGACGAAAGACTGTTTCGCAAGAAAACGGTCTTTCGTCTTGCCATATTATTCTGAAGTTTGGAATATAGACGGGAATGGGCTTAAGACCTTGGGCTATGTGCTTATAGGCCTTTCATGCCATATTTCCTAAATCCGATTTTTCTCTTCATGGAGAGAAAAGCAAAGTTGAGGGTAATCCATAAAAGGGTAATCCATAAAAATTGCACCATTTTCAGTGGCAAAAGCGTAACTTTGCAATGTCACGATAGAGGCCAAAACAATACTAAAAACCACATCAACGATGAAAAGATATCACTTGCTTACAATGGTACTGTGCGTCACCTCGCTGACGGCCATAGCCACAGACACTGAGAAGCTGCCGGCATTTCCCAGCGCCGAGGGTTTCGGACGCTACGTCACCGGAGGACGCGGCGGCGCAGTCTACCACGTAACATCACTGGCCGACGACGGTTCCAAAGGCACGCTGCGCTGGGCCTGCTCGCAGAATGGGGTGCGCACCATCGTGTTCGATGTGTCGGGCACCATCCATCTCACGTCAACGCTTCAGCTAAACCATGGCAACGTCACCATAGCTGGACAGACTGCTCCCGGTGATGGCATCTGCGTGGCCGACTATCCATTTACCATCAAGTCGAACAACGTCATTGTGCGCTTCATGCGATTCCGTTTGGGCAACACCAACGTCACGCTTGACGGTGCCGACGGCTGGGACGGACTTGGCGCGATGGACAGGGAGAACATCATGGTTGACCACTGCTCCGTGAGCTGGAGCATCGACGAGTGCCTCTCCATCTACGGAGTGAAGAACTCCACGGTACAGTGGTGCATAGCGGCGCAGAGCCTTGCCAACGCCGGCCACTCTAAGGGTGCCCACGGCTATGGAGGCAACTGGGGCGGGTCGGGCATGACATACCATCACAACCTGCTGGCCCATCACGAGAGTCGTATGCCGCGCCTCGGCCCGCGCTACACCACGCAACTCGACGAGCGCATGGACATGCGCAACAACGTGATGTACAACTGGGGCGGCAACGGCTGTTATGGCGGCGAGGCCATGAAGGTGAACATCGTGAACAACTACTACAAGCCGGGACCCGCCACTGACAAGCTAAGTACCGTGAAGCAGAAACGCATAGCCGCCATCGGGGTGCGCACGGAGGAGTATGTCACTACATACAAGGACTACGCTCCGACAAAGCACGTGTGGGGCAAGTTCTATGTTGACGGCAACAAGAACCCCAAGTATGCCGATGTGACCAACGACAACTGGACATACGGCATGTACAACCAGATAGACGCATCGGGCAACGACGGCACCTACACCACCGCCACCAAGGACACCATAAAAATCAACAAGCCGATAGACTTCATCTACGTCACCACCCACACCGCAGACGATGCCTATGAGCGTGTGCTCGCCTATGCAGGGTGCAGCAAGGTGCGCGACAGCTACGACGAGATGATTATAAGCGACACGCACAACGGAGTGGCCACCTACACAGGCTCGGGCAACAAACCAGGCATCATCAACACCCAGAACGACAACAAGCCCGCCAATGCGCCGTCCGACTGGAGCGCATGGCCAACACTAAGCTCCACCGCACCCCCCACCGACACCGACGGTGACGGTATGCCCGACGAGTGGGAGACAGCCAACGGTCTGAACCCCAACGACTCCACCGACGGAGCAGCCACTGCCGCCAACGGCTACACCAACCTTGAGAACTACCTCAACTCACTTGTGGCCGACATCACCTCCGCCGAACTTGATGGCGGCACGGGTATGGGTTGCATATCCTACGAGAGCGATGAGCCAGAGACATCGGTCTATGAGCTGTCGCAAGCCACATCGAACAACGACTGGACCTTCAGCAATGGATTCTCCATCACCACATCGAAGGGCTACGCCTCCGGATCAAGCTGCGGTATCGCCGGCATCAAGTACTCGCGCAACACACCATTCACCATCAACATCCCCGATGGCATAAGCATCGGAAAGGTAGAGTTCACCGGCTACAGCAATGTTGACGACGACACGGCCTACCTCAGCCAGCTCGGCAGCAGCACATATGCATCAACCGACTATGTGTTTCCATCGCGCACAGGCGGCGTGTCGGCCGCACACACCATCGAACTGCCCACGGCGGCCACAAAGTCGCTTGACTTCATGGTGGCCGGCAACCAAGTGGTGTTTGTCATCAAACTGTACACCTGCTCCACATCGGGCATAGCCAACATCACCGACGCGACGCGGCTGAGCGGTGCCATCCACACCATTGACGGACGATTCGTTGGCTTCAACGCCGACCGTCTACCCAAGGGCGTGTACATTGTGGACAGTAAGAAGATGGCGATAAAATAACCGAACCGCCAACCTTCCAACCAGAACCTAAAACAAAAAATACACCAATATGAAAATATCGACAATAATAGCCCTGTGCATGGGCTGCTCCGCAGTGGCCATGGCGCAGACGCTGCCATACCAAGACCCTAAGCTTACAGCCTGCCAGCGTGCCGACGACCTGTTGGGGCGGCTCACGCTCAACGAGAAGTGTCAGCTCATGATGGACAGCTCGCCGGCCATTGCACGGCTGGGCATACCTCGGTTTGAGTGGTGGAGCGAGGCTCTGCACGGCATCGGGCGCAACGGCTTCGCCACGGTGTTTCCCATCACCACAGCCATGGCTTCGTCGTGGGACGACGCATTGCTCGAACGCGTGTTCACCGCCGTGAGCGACGAGGCGCGCGCCAAAAACAGCGATGCCAAGCGACATGGCGAGCCGAAGCGATACCAAGGATTGTCATTCTGGACACCCAACATCAACATATTCCGCGACCCGCGCTGGGGGCGTGGCCAAGAGACCTACGGCGAAGACCCCTACCTCACAGAGCGCATGGGACTGGCCGTAGTGCGAGGCCTACAAGGCTCCACCAACAGTCACTACCGCAAGTTGCTGGCCTGCGCCAAGCACTTTGCCGTGCATAGCGGACCGGAGTGGAACCGCCATTCGTTCAACATCAAACAACTGCCCGAGCGCGACCTGTGGGAAACCTACCTCCCAGCCTTCAAGGCACTGGTGCAACAGGGCGGCGTAGCCGAGGTGATGTGCGCCTATCAGCGCATTGATGGCGAGCCGTGCTGCGGCAACAACCGCTACGAGCGGCAGATACTGCGCGACGAGTGGAGATTCAATGGACTCATCACCAGCGACTGCGGAGCCATCACCGACTTCTGGGTAAAGGACCGCCACGGCGTGTCGCCCGACGCTGCATCGGCATCGGCCAAAGCTGTGAGGTCTGGCACCGACGTAGAGTGTGGTTCCAACTACAAGCGGCTGCCACAGGCCGTGGAGCGAGGCGAGGTGAGCGAGGCCGAAATCGACACCTGTCTGCGACGGTTGCTCGTGGCGCGCTTCGAACTGGGCGACTTCGACTCCGACGAACTGGTAGAATGGGCCAATATACCCATGAGCGTTGTGGCAAGCAAGCCCCACAAGCAACTGGCTCTTGACATGGCGCGCAAAGGCACTGTGCTGCTGCAAAACCGTGGCGGCGTGCTGCCGCTCGGCAAATGTGGCAAGGGTGTGGTAGTGATGGGGCCCAACGCAAACGACTCAGTAATGATGTGGGGTAACTACAGCGGCTACCCCACACGCACCATAACCATACTTGAAGGCATCCGCCGGAAGATTGGCGACGTGAAGTACATCCAAGCGTGCGGACTGACACGCGGCGAGGTGAACATAAGCCATTTTGGCCTACTCACTGCACCCGACGGCACAAAGGGCATGAAGGCTACCTACTGGAACAACACAGAAATGAAGGGCGAGCCTGTGGCTACGGCCACCATGGCCGAGTCTATCAACCAGAGCAACGGCGGAGCCACCGTGTTTGCTCCGGGGGTGAATCTTGAGAACTTCTCCGCCCGATATGAGGGCGAGCTGACCTGCGCCAGCGACCTGCGCCTCACGCTCTCGCTCGGTGCCGATGACAAGGCGCGCGTCATCATCGATGGCGATACGGTGATAAACGAGTGGAAGTCGCGCCAGCGCATCAACTACAAGGAGCGGCAATACACGTTCAAGGGTGGGCAACGTCACACGCTGCAAATTGACTATGTCCAGGAGAGGGACATGGCCGTTATACAGTTCGACATCATAAGCAAAGGCACGCCCACCACGGAGCAGCTGTTCGGTGAGATTGGCCAGGCCGACACGGTTATATTCGTGGGCGGCATATCTCCGCGCCTTGAAGGTGAAGAGATGAAGGTGAGCGAGCCGGGGTTCAAGGGCGGCGACCGCACCGATATCGAACTGCCGCAAGTGCAGCGCAACTTGCTCAAGGCTCTGCACGACGCTGGCAAGACGGTGGTGCTGGTCAACTGCTCGGGTGGTGCCGTTGGTCTCGTTCCCGAAAGCGAGAACTGCAATGCCATTATCCAGGCATGGTATGGCGGCGAACAGGGCGGGCAGGCTGTGGCCGACATCATCTTCGGCGACTACAATCCCAGCGGCAAACTGCCAATAACCTTCTACCGCGACACCACCCAGCTGCCCGACTTCGAAGACTACAGCATGGCCAACCGCACCTACCGCTACTTCCGTGGCGAACCGCTCTTCCCGTTCGGCTACGGACTCAGCTACACCACTTTCGCCATTGGCAAACCCAAGTACGACGCCAAGCGCGGCAAGCTGCTCGTCAGTGTCACCAACACCGGCAAGCGACAAGGCACCGAGACGCTTCAAGCCTATGTGCGCAACACCGCCGACAGCGAGGGTCCGCTGAAGACCCTGCGAGGATACCGCCAAGTGACTCTCACCCCCGGTGAGAGGCAGACGGTGGAAATCGACCTGCCCAAAAGCGCGTTTGAGTGGTGGGACAAGGCCACCAACACCATGCGCATACTGCCAGGCACCTACGAGATTGGCGTAGGCACATCGAGCCGCGACATAGACCTTAACAAAACGGCGATAAAGATAAACTGACAACAAAGAATAGAATGACCATGAGACAAGCTTCCTTCAGAAAGGCATTGGCTCTGGTGGCGGCCATGCTGCTTGCCTCCGCATCCATCAATGCCGCCGACAACAACGATGACGCACTTTACAGCAACGTGCCGTTTGCAATGAACCAGATAACAGAGCCGTCCATACCTTCATATAATGTGTGCATAACTGACTTCGGTGGCGTGGCCGATGGCAAAACACTCAACACCCAGAGCTTCGCAAAGGCCATAAAGCACCTTGAAGAGCATGGAGGCGGACGACTCAACGTGCCGTTCGGAGTGTGGCTGACAGGACCGATAGAGTTGAAAAGTCACATAGAGCTACATCTGGAAGACGGGGCTTTGGTTCTCTTCTCACCCAACCGCGCTGACTTTCCGCTCGTGGAGTCCACCTTTGAGGGAGTTAAATCACGCCGCTGCATGTCACCTCTCTACGCTGTAGGGGCGACTGACATAGCCGTAACTGGCAATGGAGTGTTCAACGGAAGCGGAGAAAACTGGCGGCCGGTGAAGAAAAGCAAGCTGACACCCAGCCAATGGAAGAAGCTATGCGAAGGAGGTGCGCTCAACAAGGCGCAGGACGTATGGTACCCGTCGGCCGAGATACGCGACATAAGCAACGACTACCGTCTGATAGCAGAAGCGTTCAGCAAGAACGACGATGCCTCGTGGAACATGATTCATGACTTCCTGCGCCCGGCCTTGCTGTCGTTCACGGGTTGCAAGAGAGTGCTCCTTGAGGACGCAACATTCGAGAACTCGCCAGGATGGAACCTGCATCCGCTCATGTGCGAAGACCTTACACTGCGCAACGTGACCATCCGCAACCCGTGGTTTGCCCAGAACGGCGACGGACTTGACCTCGAATCGTGCCGCAACGTGGTGGTTAAGGGCTGTTCACTTGACGTCGGCGACGATGCAATCTGCATCAAGTCCGGACGCGACAAGGAGGGACGCGACCGCAATAAGCCTACAGAGAACGTGATAATCGACGGTTGCCGGGTTTATCACGGCCACGGCGGCTTTGTCATAGGCAGTGAAATGTCTGGCGGCGCGCGCAACATACTGCTGCGCAAGTGTCTCTTCATAGGCACCGACACGGGGCTTCGCTTCAAATCAACGCGCGGACGGGGCGGCACTGTGAGCGACATTTACATCGAAAACATCGGTATGAGCGACATAAAGGGCGATGCCATTACCTTCAACCTGTACTACGGCGGAGCCAATGCCGGCAACAACACCATGGAAAAGGTCAAGGTGGATGAGACAACCCCTTCGTTCCGCGACATTACCATCAGCGATGTGGTGTGCAAGGGTGCTAAGCAAGCCGCCTACTTCAACGGTTTGCCCGAAATGCCCATAAAGAATGTTTCTGTAAGCAACTCCGTTTTCGAGTCGGAAAGAGGCTTCACACTCAATCACATCCACGGTCTCACGCTCAACAACGTACAGATAAGCAACAGCGAAGGCGAAGCCATTGTAAAGCAGAACGGCGTGGAAAGGTTCAAAAGCGAATAACTCACCAGGCAAGGCATCTTAGGATACTTTTTCATGCCATTTTGGGCAATAGGCTTCGTTGGGCAATGAAACAGGCTTCATCGGCTATCGCAATAGGCTTCGATGGCTATCGCAATAGGCTTCGATGGGCAACCTATTTTATCGTTATCCGTCCCTGCACTGTGCGATATTCTTCAGGTACATTGCCGTTTAGGCAAGCCTTAAGATACCAGATGAACATATCTGTGTCGGCATTTAAGGACGAATACTCGCGCACTACTGGCGAGCCTTTCAGCGGCTTGCCGTAAGAATAGTCGTTCACTGCATACTTCGATGTAGCTAGTGTGTAGTGCCGGTACGGGTCTATCGGCTCATAGAGTCCTGTGATTGTGTTGAGTATCTGTATGTCCGTAACCGTTGATGGTGTGCCTTTCACTATGGTGTACTTCATTCCCGACACATGTGTGAATGCCCCTGACGGAACTGGAGCACTGGAGTTGTAACTGTTGAATGCCTCCTTTATGGCCGCACCAGTGGCACTTATCACGAACATATCGTCGAAAAAGGGCAGCACATTGATGGCATCGCGCCTCGAAATCACCCCAGAAGCCAGTCCGTCCCTTATCTCTCCGCCTATGCACACAGCCACATCGGCACCGGTATATGCACGGAAGGCATCGGCCACGAGGTCACCGAGGTTGGTTTCCTCACAGCGTATCACCCAACTTCCATCGGCGTTCTTTGCCAAAAGAGGAAAAGCCGTAACGGCTATCGTGTCCTTTTCCAAATCCTTCATCCGGCTCTCCACACCAGCAACAGCCTCCGCCACTGCCGCTGTGGACGTTCCATTACAGTGCTGCACTGCCGAATCCAGTGGCACCAACACCGACGTTATTGCACCATCGGGACTGATATACAGTTTGCCAATGTTGGCAAACATCGCACCAGTCTGCGTCACCGGCACCTGTTGGCCGTCCAGATTGGCGTAGCGGTTAGTGTACGTCAGGTGCGTGTGTCCGTCAAGCACAGCGTCTATGCCCCTCGTTGCGGCCACCAAAGCCTGCGATGTGGTGTATGAACATGTACTGTCGTTGCCCAGATGCGAGAGCACTATCACATAGTCGGCACCCTCCCTGCGAGACTCGTCAACGGCCTTTTGCACCATCTCGATGAGCCTTGCACCATCCGTAACACGATATGGCAGTGCATCACCCTGCTCTGTTTTGAACGCCGTCGGTTCTCCTTCGTGCGTGGCAGCCGTGAGCACACCAACAAAGGCCACCCGTTTTTCTCCGTACTTCCGCATGACGTATGGCGGAAATACGAGTGTGTCGGCCTCGGCATCTATGAAATTGGCGCACGTAACAGGCATTTTATCACCCGCTGCCACATCGTTTTCCCATCCCAAAAGTCTGCACATAGTGCCGATACCATAGTCAAACTCATGGTTGCCTATGGTCACTGCGTCATACTTCATCGGCCGCATTATGTCCAGGATATACTGCCCGTGCGACACAGCACCGGCGGCAGTGCCCTGGATATAATCGCCCGAACTAACCACGGCCACCCATGCTGTGTCGCCAATGGCGTTTCGCATACGGTCCATAGCGGCATATCCCTGCTCGTATATACAGTGTACATCGTTCTCATGCAGTATCACGATGCCCCGCTTGCCGTCGCCTTCACCACCGTTTACCGCCGATGCACCGTCCCGATTGCCATAGACAAAGCATGGCAACAGGCATAGCGACAGAACCGTCAAAAGTTTTGTTTTCTTCATTTTCCTGTAGTTCTTGCGTTGGGCAACAAAGGTTGTCCAACGCAAATATACAAATAAACGGACGTTACTTCTTAGCTATTTCTTAATGAGCACCGTGGCGTATGCGCTGATGCCTTCTTCGCGTCCTGTAAAACCCAACCGTTCAGTCGTAGTGGCCTTGATAGAGATGTTGTCGGAGTCGGTCTGCAGTACCTCGGCAAGACATTGCTGCATGGCAGGTATGTGTGGGTTCATCTTGGGACGCTCCGCACAGATTGTCGCGTCGATGTTTCCAAGAACATAGCCCTTTGTAGCTATAAGCTCAGCCGTACGTTTGAGAAGTATTTTGCTGTCAATGTTCAGAGTACTGTCGGCCGTATCGGGAAAGTGATAGCCAATGTCGCGCATATTGGCCGCACCGAGCATGGCATCGCAGATGGCGTGTATGAGAACGTCAGCGTCGCTGTGGCCGAGCAGTCCACGGTCGTTTTCAATCTTAATGCCACCCATCCACAGGTCGCGCCCTTCCACAAGCCGATGTACGTCAAATCCGAATCCTACGCGTATGTCCATATTATAAATGTATAGAGTCCTTACCTTTATTCTTCGGCTGGCGGCGCAACAACCTCTTCAAACTCATCCGTGCCGCCAATGCCAACATTCATACCCTCTTTCTGCCCAGCATAGTCTACCTCTATTTCGGTTTCGCCCTCGTCATACTGGCCGTTGCCAACAAGCAACCGCACAGGCGTCCCTTGAGGAAGCACATCGCCGTTGGACAGTTTGCGACCGTGGCACTCCAAGCCATACACCCAGTCCTTCTCGCCGTCAACCTTTCGCGGTTCAAGCAGCACAAACCCCATTGCGCTCAACCGCGCCGTAGCCTCACGCGCACTGCTGTTGTCTATCACGTCTGGGATGGTTTGGGTGGGCGAAGACAGCGAATTGACCGTGACATATATGATGCGCCCAGACTTTACCGATGTGCCGTAGCCAGGAGTCTGCATCAGTATGCAACCGCCCGGCATTGTCTTGTTATAGCCGGAGTCCCCTACCACGAGTGTCAAACCGTTCTGTTCCGCCAGAGCCTTGCCCTTTTCAAAGTCCATTCCGCACAGATTTGGCACAGGAATATTCTCGTTGTGATGGGTGTAAGCCTCCAGTCCGAACTTCAGTCCCAGACACAACAGCACAACCACAACCGCCATGGCAGCGAGATTGCCCCACAGATAGCGGCTGGACAGTTTGCGCAAAAAATCCTTGGTTTCCATGTTTTCCTCTTTCAAATCAACGCCGAAGACTCCCACAAAGCGTGTACTTCGGCCACTGTCATACGGTCCTATCGTCTGAACAAATCCTTCAGTCCGTCCATGTCAAACGCCAAAGTGAAGCGCAGTGTCTGGTCAAGTGGATTGCTCTGTGCGGTAGATATGACATAGCCTACATCAAGCGAAAACACATTCATACGGAAGCCTCCACCCACGGTGAAGTACTTACGGTTGCCCTTGGTCTCGCTTTCGTGGTGATAACCGGCACGGATTGAGAACTGGTCGTGATAGACATATTCGGCACCGACGCTCCAGTTAATCTCCTCAAGTTCCTCCTTGAAGCCACGGGGAGCGTCGCTGAAGCTCTTGAAGATACCGCTTATGGAGCTGACATCGCTATATTCCCGGGTCACACGGTCCTGATAAGTCGACGCATCCTCATCACTCAGCTGCTGTGGAACGGTGGGTACGAGATATTTGTTGGCGTCTGCCGCTATGGAAAAACGGTTGTATTCATCAATAGGCACCATGAGTGATGCTCCAAGACGCATATTCGCAGGCAGGAACTGGCTGCGGTCATCGCCGAAATAGGATATTTTGCTACCCACATTCGTTATGGACAGACCCAGGCCGAGCTGACATTCACGGCTTCCAAGGTTGAGATAGTTGTTGTAGTACATACCCAGATCAGCGGCAAAAGCCGATGCGGGCGATGCGTTTTCCGTATAGTCGTAACGCAAGTCTGAATATATCCAGCGCAGAGCGACACCCAACGAGAAATGTTCGCTCAACATACGGGAGTAGCCAACGTCAATGGCCATTTCATATGGCTTTACCGTCATGTTGTCCGCTCCGTCAACGGTGGTCTGAACCTCTCCCAACGAGAAATAACGCAGCGATCCGGAAAACGCGCCGTAGTCTCCTACACGGTAGTAACCGGTCACATAGGCCAAATCTATGTCATTGACAAGTTGTCTAAGCCAAGGGGTATAGTTGAGTGCAACGCCTGCCCGGCTTATACAAAAGGGATATTTGGCGATGTTCCAGTGCTGGGAATTGACATCAGGATCGGTAGCTGCTCCCACATCGCCCATACCCGCTGCACGGGCATCGGGTGCAATGGTTTGCGAAATCACCGCATACTCTACAGCATTGTAGTCACTCAGTTTGTCTTGCGCCGCCACAACTGCAGGCAGAACAAGCATTATCATTGAAAAAGCGAATGTGCGCAGATGTTTCATCAGTCTGTTGTATTTGCATGGTGCGGCAAATTTGCCGTGGTATTGCGGGGCGGTTTCAACCGACCAGCTAAGCATAAAACGCAGTGTATGTCCTATTTATTGCTCAATACTATCAATTTCTTCGTGGCCGACTGTCGGCTGCCTCCTCCGCTGTCAACGCGTGCCCTGTAGAGATATACTCCAGTACCGATGCGTCCGCCAAGGGATGTACACAGATTCCAGTCCACCGTCACCGTGTTGGACGACGGTGTCGTGTTCTCACTATGGCACCACAATAGCCGTCCGGCCATGTCATACACCTCCACTGTCACGCCAACTTCGCTACCTACACGGTCATGGATTATGCGGAACGACGTGGTTGTTGTGGCCGGATTGGCCAGACTCTCCACGTCCAGCAGAGCCGGTGACGCGTCTTTGGACACATAGAACGACAACTCCGCTACAGAAGAATTGTTCAAAATGTCCCATGCACGGAACTGCAACTTGTGTTGTCCCTCGTCCAAAGCGGGAATACTGTACCCGACAGTGCCCGATGTGTAACTACCAAAGTCAAAGGTGAAGTAGTCGTTGAGCGCATACGTCTTGTTCATGTCACCGTCTATCACCAGTTTGAGATCATGTCCCACACCGCCGCCAGCGGCATTGATACCGTCCTCGTCGCTGATTTGCGCCACGAAATAAGGTGTTGTATTGACAGTACCGCCGTTTACAAACGACGAGGAATTGAGATAACAGTAGATAGTGGGACCCAACGAATCGTTCTTCTGTATCGAGGAACCGTTGAACACAAGGTTTTCCGTAGAACCACTCACCGTACTGTTACTGCTGCCATCCACTCCGAACACTATAAACCGTCCCTTTCCGTCACTGTAGCTTATGTCCTTGGGCACAGCAAAGGCCAGTTCAAAATAACCGTTGCGTATACTGTCATTACCTCTGTATATAGTGTTAGTGCGGTCTTCGTACACAAAGGCTGTTGTTGAACCGTCTGTACCGGTATTGTTGAGCCGACCTGTAATCTGCCGCAAGGCATCATAGGCCACAGCAGTCAGTTTGCCACTGAAACCGCTCACTGCTCCGTTAGGGTTAAGCACTCGTCCTTTCGCCCGAACCACGCTGCCCGCCTTGAGCGTAACTGATGTTTCCGTTCCGCTTACGGCTTCTCCATTGATGCTGTCTATGACCGCCAGGGGGTTGGGATAAGCCAATACGAGAGCAGGATCGCCCAACAGAGTATACTGGAGCTTATTTGGAGTGTTGTCGGCCCCTGTCTCCACGAGAGTGGCCTTGGCCAGACGCGCAGCCTCACCCACAGACACCGGATTACCGCTGGCATCAGTGCTAAGCACATAATGGGTGAACTGTTTGTTCATGCTCAGATTGTAGTTGGTATAAACCGTGCGCGTTGTGCCAAAGAATGCCACCGCTCCGCCGTTGGCGTTGAACAAGGCTGTCTCGCCAATATTGGAAGACTGTCCATCGAAAGGCATAATATCGCATGAAGCAGTAACCCACAAAGGCAGGTTCTTCGACGTTGTTGTGCTGAAATCCTGGAGCGTTACCACTGCCTCGTGCGACATTTGTGTGGCCGAACCGTGACCGTTGTAGTTCATCATCAGTGCACCGTCGGTCATGTATTGTCCTATCAACTTCGCTGCATCGGGATAACGTTCGCCCGTGGTGGTCGTTTCTCGCTTATAGGTGTCCCACATTATGCGGCGCACGTCAATGGTCGGGTGTTCCTTCTCCACCATTTTCGCCACCTCGTCGGCAGCTTCCATATGAGTATTGTTGTTTCCGTCATCGCCCATTACCACGATTGTGTTCTGCCAGGAACCTGCATTGGTATTCTCCCTATACACCTCAATCTTGTCAAGCATGGCATTTGCCTCTGCCTCGGTGCGCACCGGGAACCGTCCCACGGCAACATCGGGTTTGCCGGTAAAGCCTCTCTTGTCGTCAGAACCGGTGTGTATGGCTTCGTTGTCGTCGAGCATACAGAAGAAATCGTCAGAAACAAAGCAGTAAATCTCGCTGAATGAGTTTTCGCTCTCGTAGCACAACAGGTAGTCGTCGGGCGAACAGTTGTCCCACGCCGGCGAGAGCATACGGTTGTCCCACGCCCCGTCACCGAACAACACGAGGTAGCGCGGTATGTCACTGTCGGTCTCTGCCCTGTCATACAGCATCTTCATGTAGCGGCGATAGGCCGTTGCATCTGGTGTACCGCTGGAAAATTCGTTGAAAAGTTCATCTGCGGGAACTATGCGTGCTGTCATTCCGTCGTACGTTTCATAGATTTCTTTCAACCGTTCAGCCTGTTTGCGAAGCTTCTGCGATGCCGGTATGAGTATCACAGCATCAACTGCCGTGTCGGCATGATGGTCTTGATTGGTTATGCGGCACACGTATTCCGGCACCGGAAATGCATCATTTGTCAGATTAGGAGCAGCCTTTGGTTCAGCAGTATGCAGAATGATATAGTCCAGATATATGGAGCTGCCGGACGTGGGCGTTATCTGCACGGCGTTGTCAGTCGTGATATTGTCAAGCGTGAACGTCTTTGAGGCAGACGCAGCCTCACATTTGTCGCCTGAACTGGGTGCAGGCACTGAGATTGACCCCAACTCGGTTCCATTGAAGCTCACTTTGGCTACAGAGGCTACGTTGGACGTGAGCACAACAGTGAGTGTTCCGTTGGACGACGCACCCACAACAGTCATACCATAGGAGTTGGTAGTTCCTATAAAGAAGTCTGTTGCATCATACAGGTTGCGCCCACCGTGATACCATGCAAAGTCGTCCACCTCGTAGAGTGTATTGCTGTCATCGTCTGAAGGGTAGATACTGGACAGAAATTCATCTTCGCCAACAGTGAGAGGAGTGTCTGAACCTTCGGTAAGGAAGTAATAGCCGTAGTCGGAATATGGATTGCGCACACGGCTACTGCCGTTGGTGTTCCATGTGACAGGGCCTTGCGCATAGAACAACCGCCGCCCTCCCACAGTACAGGTGGGCACCTCTTTCAGGTCATCGGTGCTCGTCAGATAGTCGCCTGACAGGGTTTCGGGCTGCAGCGCACCTCCATAGCCGTACAGTCTGACCTTGCTGGGTTCGGAAAAACCGGCCTTGCGTATTACGTCGTCGGTGAGTTGATACACTCCGCTCGACGGTATTCGTATCTTTGCCCACGTTCCGCTGCTCAGCACGGAGTGCGAAGCGTAGCGAGAAGAGGACTGTTGCGAGGCTACAGTCGCCACCCTGCGCATACGGTTGACACGACTTTTCACCGCCAACTTGAAACTTACGAGTTTCTGATATTTGCCGTCGCGGAACACGAGCGGTACAAAACTGACATCCAACTGCCCGTGTTTGCGTGCCACACCCACATTGCAGTACACCGTTGGCATCGAAGGCAAGCTGTCGGAGGTCACGTTATGGTAGCGAGCCACATCGGCCGAAGTCATCTCGATGAACTCCGGATACTCTATCTCCACGCAGTATGTTGAGTCAGAAAAGCCTTCGTTAAGGTCAAATGTGTGGGTAAACCAAGGCAAGTTGCCGTCTATCCTTACCTCGTCGGCGGTAAGGTTAAAGAAGTCCTGCGCACGGGCAGACCCCAATAGCCACACGAGTGCGGCGGCAAATAGAAGCAGCTTTCTCACTCCACTCATTTACAGTTAAAATCCAATACCTTTTCGTTTTCTATATAGCCTTCCATGTGGTCGCCGATGTTCGCTTTCTGTCCTGCTATGGGTGCTCCGGTGAAGAGCAAGTCGCCCGTCTTCAAGGTACAGAAGCGGCTTATGTAGGCCACCGTACTGTCTATGCTGTGCAGCATATCTCCGGCAAAGCCCTGCTGGGCAGTCTCTCCGTTGACAGCGAGATGGAAACCGAGAGTCTGAACGTTGCGGAAACGGATTGCATCCACCCAGTCGCCTATGACAGACGCACTGTCAAAGCTACGGCACAGACATCCGGGCTGTCCGGCGGCAAGTGCGTTGCGTTCCATTTCACGGTCTGTAAAACCAACCCCCACAGTAACTGCATCGTAGTAGCGATGGGCAAACCGTTCGGGAATGGCCTTGCCTAGACGACAGATGCGCACAACAAGTTCAACTCCACACTCTATCTCGCAGCTCCAGTCGGGCACAAAGAACGGTTTGCGGTTCTTTTGCAGCGACGAGTCTGCCAAGACAGACACGAGAGGTGGCTCTTGTTCAAATAACGCACGGTTCTCTGTTTTATTGTATTGGGGATAGTTCTTCCCTATGGCAAATATCTTCATAGTTACAACATTTTACTTTCCGCCCCGAAAGATGCAGCAATCTGATAAAAGTCCATGCCTCTATACCTGCGGAGCTACTGTTTTTACTGTGCAAAAGTAGCAAATTAAAGCGAGAACGAAGCCAAAAAGGAACTGCATACCGTGCGCTTTTCTTCACCATTACGGGTTGCAAGCAGCGGCAAACATGCAACAGGCCATTGCACTCTTTTAGCGGCCAAGCCCTTTTGTCGTTACAATTTATTGGTATAACTTTGCACCATAAAAAATAAACACACATGATTTCATTCGAGAATGACTACAACAACGGGGCGCATCCGTTGATTTTGAAGCGGTTGATGAAAACCAACGACGAGCAATCGCTGCCTTATGGCTTCGATAAATTCAGCGAGTGCGCAAAAGAAAAAATAAAGAGAGTGTGCGAAGATGACGATGCCGTGATATTCTTTCTGTCGGGCGGCACGCAAACCAACGCTACAGTTGTCGACTCTTTCCTCTACCAATACGAGGGCGTGATAGCCGTTGACACGGCGCACATCAACGTTCACGAGGCCGGAGCCATTGAGTTTACGGAGCACAAGATAATCTCTCTTCCCAATCATGGTGGCAAGATGGATGCACGTGACCTTGACAAATACCTCGAAGACTTTAAGCACGACGGCAACAATGCGCACTCAGTTTTTCCGGGACTGGTGTATATAACGTTCCCGACCGAATTGGGTACGCTCTATACCGCAGCCGAACTCGACGACATTTATCAGGTGTGCCGCCGCAACAACATACCGCTCTATGTAGACGGAGCGCGTCTCGGCTACGGACTGATGGCGCAGGGCAACGACATAACCATGCCCTACTTGGCACGCCACTGCGACGCTTTCTACATCGGAGGTACCAAGGTAGGGGCACTGTGCGGCGAGGCGGTCGTGTTTACCCACAACAATGCCCACCGCCACTTCTTCACAATCCAGAAACAACATGGTGCGCTGTTGGCCAAAGGACGACTGCTTGGAGTGCAGTTTGACGCACTGTTCACCGACAACCTGTATTTCAAAATCTCCAAGAACGCCATTGACAAGGCAGTGAAGATGAAGAAAATGTTTACCGACAAGGGGTACAAGTTCTGGATAGACTCGCCGTCAAACCAGCAGTTCGTGATAATAGACAATGAAAAAGTGGAGCAACTGTCGAAAGACGTGCTGTTCACCCACTGGGGACTGGCAGACAAAGGCCACACAATCTGCCGCTTTGTGACCAACTGGGGCACTACAGACAGCGACCTTGAGGTGCTTGATGCCCTGTTATAGTATAGTAATGTATTCAAGGAAAGCCGGCCTGTGGAGTCGGCTTTCTAAATTTAAGCGCAAGGGAAATCAGCGGTTTGACAGGGAAAAACGGCGTTCAACCGCTCCATTGTAGGTATTTATGGTGACTACTACCGAGTCGGCATCAATCTCTTTGCACGGCACGCTCACGTAATAACGCGACGAATAGTACTCGGGTACGCCACCCTGATCGTGGTACAGGCGCAGGCTAACGGTGCGCTTTCCGTCGACATCCGTGGTCTCAGACTCACGAATCATGCCCACCGTATGGTGCAGACTATCTCCTTGGGTGCTGCCGTTCTTCAAGTACAGTCCCAGATTGAGATACTTTCCGTTGGCACTAATCCACATGCTTTCAAACTTAACAGGGTCGGTGCATAGCGTTTCTTCGGGCTTCAGCTGTTTAGGATGTAGCGTCGGAACCTGCGAAATCGACACCGTTCTGGCCACTGAATCGTTGGCTTTCTCATAATATAACAACGCCCTATACAGACTGTCGGGCGTGGTTGCCCACTTCACTTCCTGCGGTTGCGCAAGCGAAAACACATGACTTTCGTCGGTCTCCACCCTATCCATCAAGCCCAAAGCCGATGTATGAGCCTCAACAAAGTCGGCTTGCATGAGCGAATAAGGGCCTTGACCTGTCTCGTAACTGTCACTTTGGCAAGCGGCAAAGGCAGCCAACCCCACCATTGCAGCCATAATATTGCGCATATACATATACTAATTTATGTGCTCTTCTTCATCCCTATCACTCGGCTTTGGCCTTGTTCCTTGCAGGATTGGCATACATGGTAAGCATACGTTCGCGCAGGAAAGTCTCGTCTTTGCCGGGCAAATCAATCTTGGCGAGCTGTCCGGCAAGGTAGTTTTCAAAGACCAGTTTGTCCTGTTGCGTGTACTGGCTGGCATGGTTTTCCGCACCGTCGAGCAGGTCGCAAGCAATAAAGTTGTTGGGATAGAGGCGGTAGTTGCGGTGTATGCCCTTGTCAATGTGCGCCGCAACGGCAGCAAACAGTTCGCCCTTGGGCGTGTCGTCGGACAGCGAGTCGAGGAAGTCGTCTATGCACGGGGCACAATGGTAGTGTATTTGTCCCTTATAGCCAATGATTCCTGTGCGCATACTCTCCACATCGTCCTGCTTAGTCTTCTTCCAACCGGCATCATCCCGCTTCAACTGAAACTCGCGAGCCTTGAGCCAGTCGCAAGGATCGAACTCATAGGATATGGCAAGCGGTACTATATGCAGTTGCTTGAGCCGTTCTTTCACTGTGCCTTCGCCTCCCATAGCCATCATCTTCAGTATGCTTTGCTGGGTGCGGTCATCGCTGTCCTTCGCCCTACCCTCACGTTGGGCAATCCAGATGTTGTCGTTCTTGGCCGCAATGACGAAGTGCATATATTCCGACAGTCGCTTGCTTGCCGTCAGCATTTCCCGCATGCCTGCGCTGCGCTCCACTATGAACGACTTGTTTATCCTCACCAGATCCTTAATCCACGGTGCGGCCAACAGGTTGTCGCCTATGGCAATCTCGCAGGTGGTCTTGAAGCCGGCATCAACAAGCAGCTTGTCAAGCAAAGCAGAGTCGAGCACTATGTCGCGATGGTTGCTTACGAAAGTGTAGCGGCAGCTTGTATCAACTGCCGAGACATCTATGTCACACCCTTTGGAGGCCTTTTCCAACAGTTTTTCAAGGAAGCCGTAGCAGAAAGCAAGCTGAAACTCAAGGTTGGTGTTGCACTTGCGCATCTTCCCGGCCAATGCTTCAAAGGGAATGTCGGGGAAGACGTAGCCAACAACTGTGCGAAACTGCGGGTCGGAAAGCAGTCTCTCGTATACGGCGGGCAGCTCCTCTGGCTCGAACGGGCGTATGGAGTCGAACTCTGTGGGTACGTTCATAAGTAGGTATTCAAAATTATCCGTATATGTTTATGGGGCAACATATTCCACTCCGCCACACCCATCATGTCCATGCAGCGTGGCGGAGCGGAAAAAATCACTTGAATTGGTTCTCGACTATATCTGCCAATACATCCTTCATCTCAAGCCCTGCGGCCTTCACCTGCTGCGGAATAAAGCTCGTCGGGGTCATTCCGGGCGTGGTGTTTATCTCAAGCATGCATATCTTGTCGGTCTCTTTGCCGTCCTTTCCCTCTCCGCGAGTGATGATATAATCTATGCGGATGATGCCGTTGCAATGCAGGATGTCGTAGATGTGGCTCGTTATCTGGCGCACACGCTCTGTGGTTTCAGGGCTGAGGCGTGCCGGAGTAATCTCCTTTACCTGTCCGTTGTATTTGGCTTCGTAGTCGAAAAACTCACGTGATGTGACAACTTCCGTAGCAGGAAGCACCACCGACTTGTCGCTTGTCTTGTAGCAACCAATGGAAATTTCCGTTCCTTCAAGATAAGATTCCACCATCACTTCGGGACTTTCGAGCATGGCCTTGCGTATGGCCGGAGCGAGCTGGTCCTTGTTTTTCACCTTCGACACACCGAAACTGCTGCCATCGGCAGCCGGTTTCACGAAACAAGGCATACCTATGCGCTTCTCCACCTCGTCGTCGCTTACCAGTTCCTCATAGCCCTTGCGTATGAGAAGGCTGTCGGCCACGCTCACGCCATAGCCTTTGAGGTATTGGTTGAGCACAAACTTGTTGAATGTCAGAGCCTCAACAAGCACGTCACTTGTGGAGTAAGGCACATCCACAAGGTCGAAATAGCCCTGGATTATGCCGTTCTCGCCGGGAGTGCCGTGTATGGTTATGTAGGCATAGTCGAACGCTACTGCCTTGCCGTCCTTCACAAACGAGAAGTCGTTGCGGTCTATCTTTGCCGTCGTTCCGTCGCCAAGTTCCACATGCCAGTCCTGTTGGTGTACGTCAACGAGATAAACGTTGTATCGTTCTTTGTCGAAGAATGAGTACAATCCCTGTGCCGAGAGCAACGACACGTCGTGCTCCGACGAGTTGCCACCGCATACGATGGCAATATTTCTTTTCAAGCTTTTCATATTTCTGTTGTTTTGTTTCAATTTTCTTTGCTTGCCTCAGCCTCAACCGCTTGTCCACGACGACAGGATTTGCGTCAGCCAAGGTCACGCTGCGTACCGGCAACGAACGTGCGCCAGCGGTCTATCAGTCCTTCCAAATCGGGCGGAAGAGACGAGGTGAAGTCCATCTGCTCGTGGGTTGTGGGATGAATGAAGCCCAAAGTCTTGGCGTGCAGAGCCTGCCGGGGACATTGTTTCAGTCCGTTGAGTATGAACTGACGGTAGCTTCCCGTGCGCTCACCGCGCAGTATCTCGGTGCCGCCATAGCGTTCATCGCCGAAGAGCGGATGACCAATGTGCTTCATGTGGGCACGTATCTGGTGGGTACGTCCCGTTTCGAGCACACATTCCACCAGCGTGGTGTAGCCGAAACGCTCAAGCACACGGTAGTGAGTCACCGCCGACTTGCCCGTTTCCGAACCGGGAGGAAACACCGCCATGCGCAGACGGTCTTTAGGGTCGCGCCCGATGTTGCCTTCTATGCGTCCGGAGTCTTCCTTGAAGTTACCCCACACCAACGCCGTATAGCTGCGATGGGTGGTCTTGTTGAAGAACTGTGCCCCCAGCTCCGTCTTGGCGTCTGGGGTCTTGGCCACTACCAGCAGTCCGCTTGTGTCCTTGTCTATTCTGTGTACCAGTCCCACCTGCGGGTCGTTCGGATCGTAAGACGGCAGATTGCGAAGGTGCCACGCCACAGCGTTAACCAGAGTTCCGCTGAAGTTTCCGCACCCGGGATGCACCACCAGTCCGGCAGGTTTGTTCACAACCATAAGGTCATCATCCTCATACACAATGTCGAGCGGTATGTCTTCCGGCTCTATCGTGGTGTCGAAGTGAGGCCGGTTGAGCATCAGGGCTACCACATCGCCGCCGCGCACCTTGTAGTTGCTCTTCACCGCACGCCCGTTTACATACACGAATCCTGCATCGGCAGCGTTCTGTATGCGGTTGCGGCTTGAGTGCTGTAGCTTCTCAGCCAAGTATTTGTCCACCCTGACAGGGGTCATGCCCTTGTCGGCCTCCATACGGAAGTGCTCGTACAGCTGCTGGTCGCCGCCGTCAAGGTCGCCTTCGAGTTCTATTTCGTCAATGTCTTCTGCCATTGTGTTTATGCAAAGATACTTCCTTTTTCCACATTCACGACATTTTATGAGCCAAAAGCCACTACTCTATCATCCTTTTTATCACCACTTCGGCAGAAATCTCCCGGTTGGCTGCTTCATGGATTACAAGCGAATTGGGACTTTCTATCACGTCATCGGTCACGATAAGTCCGCGCCTTACGGGCAGGCAATGCATGAACTTGCCGTTGTCGGTCACCGCCATGTGCTGTGCGTCAATAGTCCACGACATGTCCTTGCTCAATATCTTGCCGTAGTCTTCCCGATTGGTCACGCCCGGACAGCTCCAGTTCTTTGCATACACAAAGTCTGCCCCCTCGAGAGCTTTCATCTGGTCATACTCCACGTGTGCGCCGCCCACAAACTTCGGGTCAAGCTCATAGCCGTGCGGATGTGTTATTACAAGGTCCACGTCAGCTGCATTCATCCATTGCGCAAACGAGTTTGGCACGGCCTGCGGCAAAGCACGGCAATGGGGTGCCCACGACAGAACCACCTTTGGACGCGGCTTTGTCTTGTGCTCCTCTATAGTGATAAGGTCGGCAAAAGCCTGCAAGGGATGCACAGTAGCCGTTTCCATGGCAAACACGGGGCGGCCGCTGTACTTGATGAACTGCCGCATGACCGTTTCCGCATAGTCATATTCGCGGTCTGTCAGTCCGGCGAAACTGCGCACGCCGATGAGGTCGCAGTAACTGCCCATCACGGGAATGGCCTCGAGCAAGTGCTCGCTCTTGTCGCCGTCCATAATCACTCCGCGCTCCGTTTCCAACTTCCAAGCCCCTGCGTTCACGTCCAGCACAATCACGTTCATACCGAGATTCATGGCCGCCTTCTGGGTGCTTAGTCGCGTGCGCAGACTGTTGTTGAAGAATATCATGAGCAGCGTCTTGTTTTTGCCCAACGCCTGATACTTAAATCTTTCCTGCTTTATTTCCTTCGCCTCGGCGAGAGCCTGGTTCAAGTCGCCGATGTCGCTAACGTTGATAAATGATTTCATCTTGGTCTGTATTTTGTGTTTCGTTACGGTGATAAGTTACAGAACCACTCTTGTTCCGTTTTGTATTCTGCAAATTTACGGGAAATCATTGTAAATTGAGAACAAATAAAGGTAAATTCACTTCCGCAAAACCTTTTGATCCCACTTGTTCCAACGTCACCTTGCCCTACTTTTGCTTCCACAGAAAGAACCACACACAACAGATGGACGATTTCGTTCTGGGAAAAAGACCTGTCCTGAACAATTCATAGAGATTCATTTGCACATAAGCAGGCAATTTGGTGTTCAAAATTATTGACATGAACATACGCCTTATTTCCTACTGTCTGTTCGGGATGCCTTCGGGACTCGTTCGGGACGTCTTCGGGACGCATCACCTACATACATAGTCCAAGTTTGCCTTGTATCCTTTCCGAAAAAACGACATTGTTTCTTCCAGACACTTGTCCTTTCGTCTTCTTTTTGTACCTTTGAGGCGGATTAGGTGCAAGCCCACTCCAAAGACATCGTTGGAAAAAGCATTCGCTATTATTTCGCGTTCAGCCAAAAGCCTCGGAAACTTATTGGAAATAACGTAGCAGAAATAATCGTGCGACAAGGCTTTCCGGTATGGAATGCCTTAGTCTACATGTATTATAGCAATGCATCTACGCCATAGGCGTGGTGCATTCTTATTATGTAGACTGAGGTTTCCATTCCGAGGCTGCCTCATAGCTGAACGCAATAAGGAGCATCACGCCCTTTTTGCGTCTTGGCGTGATTGATAGTTGTATGCAAAACGTGATTTACAACTATCAATCCGGTTATGGCAAACACTATTTTGAACAAGGCAAAGAACGCCAAGAAAGACGAGTTTTATACCCAGCTTGACGACATCAACAACGAGCTGCGTCACTACAAGGAGCACTTCCGGGACAAGACTGTGCTGTGCAACTGCGACGATCCTCGTGTGAGCAACTTCTTCACTTACTTCGCCTACAACTTTGAGTTTCTCGGTCTGAAGAAATTAATCACCACCTGCTACAAAAGCCAGGACATGGACCTGTTCAGCAGAAACGAGTGTGAGAGTGCCGTATATCTGGAATATGAGGGCGACAAGAACGGCAACCACATTCCCGATGCAGAGGAAATAGGAGTAAAGCCTTTGAACGGCGACGGAGATTTTCGCAGCAAGGAGTGCATAAAACTGCTGGAAGAGGCTGACATCGTGGTAACAAATCCTCCGTTCTCACTATTCCGTGAGTATGTGGCGCAGCTGATGGAATACGGTAAAGATTTCCTTATAATAGGCAATCAAAACAATGTCACATATAAGGATGTGTTTTCATTGATAAGCGGGAACAGAATGTGGCTTGGCTACAAATACGGCGACATGGCGTTTAAAGTGCCAGACAGTTATGAACCGAGAAAGACGCGATATTGGGTAGATGAAAGTGGCCAAAAATGGCGTAGCTTCGGCAACATCTGTTGGTTTACGAACCTTGATATACAGAAGCGACATGAAAATTTGATACTCTACAAGAAATACAATCCGGAGGAATACCGTACTTACGACAACTATGATGCAGTAAATGTGAACAGGGTTTCCGACATTCCTTGCGACTATGATGGAGTGATGGGCGTACCTATTACATTCTTGGACAAATACAATCCAGAGCAATTCGAAATTGTCGGTCTTACACAAATTGGCTGCCATGACAAATGCCCCGACACCAAGCGATACAACGATTATAAAGAATGCCTTTCTATTAACGATGAACCAACAGGTTCTTCTGGCGGCAAAACGAATGAAAACGCGGTGCTTAAAGGGAAAGGCAACAAGAAGACATACTATTTGGGTCCAAACGGAGAAACTGTACATTCTGAATATAAAAGAATATTGATAAGGAGGAGAAATAAATGAAGATAGAACAGAAATCAATAGCCATCCGCGACCTTGTGGAAGGATATAATGACGACCCCAACAGCGGTGTGTATGCCTTTGGAGGCAAACTGAATGTGCGCCCGCCCTACCAACGTGAGTTCCGTTACGACATAAAGCAGCAACAAGCTGTGATAGAAACAATATTAAAGGGCTTTCCTCTCAACATAATGTATTGGAGCGTGGCCGACGACGGCACGTTCGAAATGATTGACGGACAGCAACGCACGCTGTCAATCTGCGGATTCTACAAACATGATTTCAACATTGTTGACAAAGAACGCGGCACACTTTACTATGACAACCTAACAAAAGACGATGAGATGCCAAAGTTTCTTGACTACAAGCTGACCGTCTATCTATGTACAGGCACGGACAAGGAAAAGCTCGACTGGTTTCGTGTCATCAATATTGCCGGCGAACGTTTGCTCGACCAAGAGTTGCGCAATGCGGTTTACTCAGGTCCGTTCGTTAGCGACGCGCGCCGCTATTTCAGCAAAAGGACTTGTCCTGCACAGGCTGTGGGCGGCGATTACATGACGGGAAACACGCTGGAACAGGCTTATTTAGAAACGGTGTTGAAGTGGGCGGCACGCCACGATGGCATTACCGACATTTCGGCAATAGACAAATACATGGCCATGCACCAGCACGACGTGAATGCAAACAAACTGTGGGCATACTTCATGCAGGTGATGACTTGGGTGAAATCGACGTTCCCGAAATACCGCAAGGAGATGAAAGGGCTTGACTGGGGAGCGATGTTCGACGAGTTTGGCGACAACACATACGACACGGACAAACTTGAAAAGGAGATAAGCCAGTTGATGGAAGACGACGAGATAATGAAGAAGTCGGGCATATACCGCTATGTATTGAGCGACGACGAGCGCGACCTTAACTTCCGCACGTTTGACAAGAAGCAGAAACGCGAGGCATACGAGCGGCAGAAGGGGGTGTGCTCTCTGTGCGGCAAACACTTTGAACTGGAGGAGATGGAGGCCGATCACATAAAGCCTTGGCGTGAAGGCGGCACCACCACAGCCGACAACTGCCAGATGCTTTGCCGTGAGTGCAACAGGAGAAAGGGCGGAAAGTAGGGCTTTAGGTTCTGCATTTTGCCTGGCTGTCACATATTTGCCGTGCAGGTCTTTTTGGGGGACTGATGATTGTATATGTGGAGGAAAAAGCGTATTTTTGCGGAGTGGTTATAAATGTATAAGGATATGCCTAAGATTTTCGAATATTTCGGATTTGTCTTCTTGTTCTACTCCAATGAGCATGAGCCGATTCATGTTCATGTTAACAAGGAGGGGTGTGAAGACATCTACGAAATTCTGATGGAAAACGGCAATCTTGTGGAATTGCGCCGTCGCCCTTCAGCCAAGATGCCTCCTCTCAACGACAAAGACGCAGCAACAGCTGAAGCGTTCGTCAAGAAATATTACAGAAACATCGTGGAGAAATGGGTAAACTTCTTTATATACAAGAAAAGAGTACGTTCAACTAAAATAACCAAGAGATTATGACACTAAGTATTGTTTCTGCAAAATATATCGCACCACTCTGTGTCAAATTGGAATTTTCTGATGGCACAACAAAGACGATAGATGTGGGTGATTTCATCAGAAAGCATCCGCATCCACAGTATGACTCATACTTGAATGAAAAGAAATTCAAGAAGTTCAAAATAGAATTCGGCAATATCGTATGGGGAAAAAACTGGGATTTGGTTTTCCCTATCGACAGACTATACGCAGGTGTCTGCGAATAAGAAAGGGCCACAGGAGCTGATGCCTGTGACCCTTTGAATTGTCTTCTGACAGACCGTGAATGGCTTGCCTGTATGCTCAGAGCCTTATGCGCGTGCCGGCATACAGGACTCTTCCGTGTACTGGTCCCCACACCAACGTAGGTTCAAAGGTGGTGCTCCAGGGGTTGTCCGCACCTATTATCGGATGCTTCTGCGTAAATCCTGTAAGGTTTTCGCCACCCACATACACAGAGAAGTGGCGGAACTCACGGGTAATCTGTGCACTCAACTGCTCGTAAGCCTTGAAACGGCTGTCCCAAGATGGCGTGCCGTTGGCTGTGATGTAGGGGTTGGGCATTCGTCCTCCGCCGTTCAGTTGCAGCGTCACGTCAAACTGCCACTTCTCGAGCGGCGTTTTGTATGATGCGGTGAGCAATCCCTTGTACTTGCTCGTCAGCGGTTTTTCCATCAACTGCCCTCCATAGGAACATTTCACGTCGTTTATGCGATAAGCCGCAGTGAGCGTGAAGCCGCTGAACAGCGGATATGTAGCGTCAATCTGTGCCGTGTGCGAATACGACTTGCCGTCAAGATTGTCTATAGTGATGGCCGTCGGGTCGCTGTCATAGTCTATTACGGTCTGATTGCTGAACCTTGTATAGTAGTATTCGGCGTTCACCTTCAGCGTTTTGTCCCCTATGGGTATTAGCAAAGCCGCACTTGCACCATAGTTCCACGCCTCTTCCTGACGCAGATTGCCTATGTTCAGCAACCGTCCGCTGGCCAGTAGGAAGTTGTTTTCGGCCAATGCGTGTACTGTGCGGTAGCCCTTTCCGGCAGAAAGGCGCACACTGAGCAGACTCGACGGAGCATATTTGAGGTGGAAACGCGGAGTCCAAAATGTGCCGTACAGATTGCTGTGGTCTATGCGAAGCCCGGCCATGAACGTAAGTTTGCTGCTGAGGTCAAGTGTGTATTGGGCATAGGCACCGGGCACCGTCTCCTTTTCGTTGCCGATGACGGGCAACGGCGTGGCATGGGATGCCGTGGTGTTGTAGGCAAGCGACTGCCCGAGATAGTCATGGTTGAGGCTTAGTCCGGCAGAAAGGCTGTGCTGCTCGTTGAAATGCGTCTCGAACACGAGCGAAGCATACAGGTTTTTCTCGTTGACATAGTAGTCTTTGTGGCCGAATGTGGACGAGAGTTCCTGCATGGACGCCGAAGTGAACAGGGCAATGTTGCTGCCATGCTCATGGTCGAACACGAATGCGTGCTTCATGTATGCCTCATAGCGGTCGGTCTCTATGTCTATGTCATAGCGTCCGTGCGCCATCTGGTGGCTGTCTATTTCCATCTGTCCGCCCTGCCGCTTCTCGTGCAGCATACTGGCTCCGCCGTGGAAGATGTAGTGCTCGCCCTTCCACAACCAGCGGTTCATCAGGTTGTACTGGCGTGCCTTTGGCTTGTCGTAGAAGCCGTCGTTGTTCTCGTCATGCTCTTCAAACGTGTTCTCGAAGTGACCCATCAGCACCGTGCTCAGTTTGTCGCTGACCTTTATGTTGCCGTCCACATTGGCCTCAAAGCGCGTCTTGGTATCGCCAAACAGGTTGATGTTTACCGTCTGCGGGTCTTCCGGCTTCAAGTATTCAATGTTTATCTGTCCGGTAATGGACTCATAGCCGTTCTTCACCGACGAACTTCCCTTCGACACCTGTATGCTTTTCATCCAAGTTCCCGGCACATAGCCCAGCGCATAAGGCATGGCCACACCCCGGAAGTTGGGCATATTCTCAGTAAGCATCTGCACGTATGTGCCCGAAAGTCCGAGCAGTTTTATCTGTTTTGCTCCAGTTGCCGCATCGCTGTAGCTCACATCCACCGAAGGATTGGTAACGAAGCTCTCGCCAAGATTGCAGCAAGCTGCACGAAACATCTCCTTTTGCCCTATGCTTACTCCGTTCACGGCCCCCATCATGCGCCTCGTGCCGTTGCTTCCCGTCACGGTTATGCCGTGCAAATGCTGCGTCTTATTCTCGTTTGTAGTTGTGGAATCGGCCAAAGCCACCGCGCTTTCCTGCGCCGCTACCGCAGTGCAAAGCACAGTCATGGCTATTGTTGCCAATATTTTATGTGTGTTCATTATTGTTTATTTGTTTTTATCCATGGTTCCCTAATGATTCCCTAATGGTGTTCATTGTTGTTTATTTGTTCTTAAGTAGGTATTCAAAATTATTCGTACATAAGTATACATCAGCAAATGTCTATTGTACTTTAATAAATTTGAACACCTACTTATCCGTATGTTTGTTTCTGTTACCGTGTGCAAAATTACGCACGGTCTTTTACAAAGCGGTTGCAAACTTTACGCAACCGTTCTGTACCTGCAGCATAACTACAGGCTCACTACGTGACGGCAAAACCGTCGCGATACGGATAAAATCAAATTCGGAGAATACCGAGAAACAGCAGTCTCGCCCGTGGCGGACTGCCGATGTTGCCAGGACTTACCGCCGGCTTTGCAGCGGAATAAGCCTCGGCAAGCTGTACTGATGGACAGGAAACAAAAGCCCACGGCAACATTGCCATAGGGCAGACGAAGCAGACTGGGGTGCGGGCACAGTCGCCGAACGGCGCCAGCTTTGCCACAGTCACCGTTACACAGCTTGTCTGCGGAGCACAACCGCAGTCGCTCTTGCCTTCGTCAGGACAGTCGTCACAACAGTTGCCGTAGCTTTCGCTGTTGGAACTTGCGTCGTCGCCACAGTCATCACCATAACTTCCGCCGTCCATGCACGCTATTGTTGTTCGCAGAGCATAGTTCTTGTGGCAACAATCCACAAACGATATGCCTACGCTGAGCAGTACAATCAGCGCAGATAGCGTCAGAGAGACGAGTAAATGGCAACTTCGCTTCATGCTTTAGAACCGTCCTTTATTTGTCACAATGCGCTTCCTTATGCTTCCGTCGGCCATTTTCTCGATGTAAATGCCACTGGGCAGCGCCCGAGCATCAATGCCAGTGAAGTTGCGTCCGGCCATATCTATGCGCCTTGCAGTTGTGTATCGTTGGTTGGATTGTACAGTTCCAACGCCAAGTGTGGAGTAGTCGCGCCTAATGAGGCTGTCAACTGTGTTTACACGGTTGGCGAATTTAGATAAAAGCTCGTTTATCTGTCTGTCAACACCCGAATAGTCGCTGTTGTCAATGTCGATGCTTTGGCTGATGGCCTCTCCGTAGGTAGCGTTGATGCTGTTGAACCGTTCGGTGATGTCGCTCAAGAATGTTGGTTTCAGCTCTTTGAAGAGCCGAATGTATTCGTTTGTGAACTTCTCGCGCTTGAACAGTTGCGGATAATACGTTATGTCGCTCACGTGTTGTTGACTCCAGTCGGAGTCGTTGGTCTTGAAAGCCGCACCGAAATCCCACAACGGACCAGCTTGCAATGGCTTCAGAGCATTGCCGCAGGAGTCGGTCGCCTCCATCACATAGTAGATGTTGGTGCCGGCAGCGTCGCTGGAGCCAAGCAGGTCGTGGGCGAGTAGCCACCGGGCAAACGACGTATAGTCGAACAGGTTGTCAACTTCGCCTTCGTTCCACAGAGCATCCTCGGCCGTTTCCATGACATTTTTTATTTGCGCTATGCGTTGCGAGTCAACATCCTCATAGTCTGGATACTTGAACGTATAGCCCATGGCCGACACCTGACGGGATGTTTTGAAGTAGGCATCGCCCTCGTTCCACCAATAGGCATCGTTCTCTATCACGAAGCCGCTGTCGTCGGTTTGTATGCGTGAGTCGGCACGCTCAATGGTCTCAATCAGGTTGTACAGTCCGATGTAGCGTCCGTTGAGCACCACGTTGACAAACTTCGATTCGGGTTCCCATAGTATGCCGACGATGCGCGCCGCCTCCAGTCCGGCAATGGTGAAGAAGAGGTTGCCTGTGAGTTGCGTGCTTAGCAACGCCCAGTTCTTGTTGTTCTTCTCTTTGTCGCCGCGCAACAACAAATCTGCCTTTTTCGACAACTTCAGCTTGTAGGGTGTTTGCTCGAAATACACCGCCGAAGTGTTGCCGCGAACCTTTATTCTCAATCCTGACTTGTCCTTTACATAGTCGCCGCTATCATAGAGGATGGAGTCGAGCAGCGTCATCTGTAGGCGTCCGGCCACATATTCGTTGTCGGTGAGGCTAATTCCCCAGCAGCCTTCAGGCGCATATATTGGTGTGAAGGTGGGGTCAGCGTGGTTTTCCGTCTCAATATCGAGCAAAGGCAGGGCTATTGCCTTAAGCATATTGATTGTGTCTTGGGCGGTTTGCGCCACAGACCATACCGGCAACATTGCGAACAGCGTTGCGGCAACGATGTGTTTTATTGTTGAGCTTGCCTTGTTCATGCGTATTGAGTTGGCTTTCATGTATGCAGATAGAGCTGGGCGTTGCAAAGAGGCTTGCCTTATTTCAATCCGGCCTTCAGTCCACGTATCACGGCACTGCTGAATCCGGCGTGTTCCATCTCGTTGAGTCCTTTGATGGTAATACCACCGGCAGTCGTCACTTTGTCTATTTCTGCCTCGGGGTGACTACCGTTTGCTTGCAGCAGGGCCACAGCTCCCTTTACGGTCTGTAGTACGATGCGCTTGGCCATGTCAGCCTTAAAACCTATTTCGACACCGCCCTCGGTAGCCGCACGCACATAGCGCATGGCATAGGCTATGCCGCACGAGGCTATGGTAGTGCCCGCTGGCAGCATCTTCTCATCGACCACAAGTGTCTCGCCGCTCTCGTTGAAGATATCGCGGATGAGGCGCACCGTGGTCTCTGTGGCATTGACGGGGGAGATGAATGTCATGCTGCTCATCACCTCGATGGCCGTATTTGGTATTACGAGCAGCGACTGCGGGTACTGTCCTCCGTCCTTTTCCATCCATTCGTTTATGGCGTTGCCACTTACACCGGCGGCTACCACCACGAGCACCTGACGTTTGTAGTCCATCACGGGCTTTATCTCGGCAAGCACGTGCTGCACTATCCATGGTTTCACCACCACGCATACCACATCGGCCTGTTCAGCGGCCACGGCATTGTCGTTTGTCAGGCTTACACCTGTGTCGGCGAAACGGTCAAGTGTGGCTTGCGAGGGCGCACTCACCGTTATGTCTGACGCAGCGAACATATTGCCTTTAAGGAAACCACGCACCATTGCGCCGCCCATTGCGCCGGCTCCTATTATTGCTATCTTCATTGTTGTTGGGTTGTTGGTAATGACGGTTCTATAATTGCCGCCGTAACGAACAATAGTATGTTCAGAATAATGTCTTATCCGATGGAGCGTTTCAGCTTCTCTATGAACTCGTCGGCCATGGCCTTGGTAAAGCATAGAGGCGGCAAGAGTCGTAGTGTATTGGCTCCGGAGCATCCTGTAAAGCAGTGTTGCTCGTGCACGAGTCTTTCACGTATGGGCTTTTGTTCCACATCAAACTCAATACCTATCATCAGTCCACGTCCCCTCACGTCAACGATATGGCTGTTTTGTGCTTGCAGCTCCTTCAGTTTGCCCATGGTGTATTCACCCGTTTCGCATGCATTGTCAACGAGCCGCTCACTCTCCATCACATCGAGCACGGCCAAAGCCGCAGTACAGGCAAGATGATTGCCGCCGAAGGTTGTACCGAGCTGTCCATAGACAGGAGTGAAGTCGGGCGATATGAGCACCGCACTCATGGGGAATCCGTTGCCAATGCCCTTGGCCACCGAGATGAGGTCGGGGCGTATGCCCAACCACTGATGGGCAAAGAACTTGCCACTACGACCATAGCCGCACTGAATCTCGTCGCAAACAAGCACAGCACCATACTTTTTGCACGCCTCTTGCAGTCCCTTGGCAAACTCCTCTGTGGCCAACTTTATGCCGCCCACGCCCTGTATGCATTCAATTATGCAGGCGCAAACGTCGCCCTTGGCCAGTTCGTTCTCCCATGCCTCAAGGTCATTGAGAGGAAGATAAGTCACGTGACCGTTGTCGTTGATGGGGGCGATTATCTTGGGATTGTCGGTAGCCTCTACGGCAAGCGACGTGCGTCCGTGAAACGCTTTCTGAGCCGACAGCACCCTTGTGCGTCCCGTTTTGAACGAGGCCAGCTTCAGACAGTTCTCATTAGCCTCAGCTCCGCTATTCACAAGAAACAGTTGATAGTCGTCATAGCCGCTTGCCTGTCCGAGCCTTTGTGCGAGTTGTCGCTGCAAATCGTTTATCACAGAGTTGCTGTAGAAACCGAGCTTATTCAGCTGTGCGGTCATCATCTCCGTATAGTGCGGGTGGCAATGCCCGATGCTTATCACAGCGTGACCGCCATACAGGTCGAGGTATTGCTGGCCTTTGTCGTCCCATACATGGCACCCCTCGCCCTTTACTATGTTTATATCAAAAAGTGGATATACGTCGAAAAGTTTCATATTGTCTAATTCACATTATAATTCTTCATTCCTCACTCTTCAGTTAGAATGCGCTTGGCTTCAGCCTTAGTCCTGCGGTCTCATCAATGCCGAACATCAGGTTCATGTTCTGCACGGCCTGACCAACGGCACCCTTAAGCAGGTTGTCGATGGTAGAGGTTATGAGCAGTTTGTCGCCATACTTGTCGCAATGTACAAGACACTTGTTGGTGTTGACCACCTGTTTCATGTCGATGGGCTTGTCAACATAGTGAGTGAACTTCGCATCTGCGTAGAACTCCTTATAGCCCTCTACGATTTGCTCCAAGGGCAAGTCGGTGCGTACCACCTCGGTTGCAAATATGCCACGGGCGAAGTCTCCACGATAGGGAATGAAGTCTATCTCTGCTTCAAGCTCTCCCTGCGTCTGCTTTAAGCTCTGTCTTATCTCCGGCACGTGCTGATGGTTAAAAGCCTTGTAGATGCTCATGTTGCCCATGCGCCACGAGAAGTGCGTAGTGGCTGACGGTTTTTGTCCTGCGCCTGTCGATCCCGTTATGGCATTTACGGCAATGTCGCCCTTGAGCAACTGCATCTTTGCCGCCGGCAGCAGTCCGAGCTGTATGCAAGTGGCGAAGCATCCGGGATTGGCCACGTGCATGGCCTGTGCTATGCGCTGGCTGTTTATTTCGGGCAGTCCATAAACGAAGTCGTTGCCAGGGGCGGCCAGACGGAAGTCCTGTGCAAGGTCTATTATCTTCACTCCCTGCGGCACGGTGTGTTCCTTGAGGAAAGCCTCGCTCTTGCCGTGGCCAAAGCAGAAGAATACCACGTCAACCTTGTCGAAGGGCATCTCGGCAGTAAACTTAAGGTCGGTGTCGCCATACAGTCCTTCATGCACTTCGGCCACAAGGTTTCCGGCGTTGCTTTCGCTGTTTGCAAACACTATCTCGGCCTCGGGATGGTTTAGCAAAAGGCGTATCAGCTCGCCTCCTGTATATCCTGCGGCTCCTAATATACCTACTTTTATCATATTTTCAACTGAAGGGTGAAAGATGAAGACTGAAGATGTTTATCTTTTCTCGTCGGGATGTATTCCGTAGTACACTCGCAATGGGGTACTAAGCACCTTGATGAAGCCCTTTGCTTCGTCAGATGTCCATCCATGTTGCATTTCTCCGTATTCGCCGAGCTTCGACTTGGTGAGGTCGTTGTCGCTGTCTATGCCCACAGTCTCGAAACCAAGGGGGCGCAGTTTTAGGATGGCCGTGCCGCTGACGTTGCGCTGCGACGAGGTGAGCATGGCCTCGATGTCAGGCATAACCGGCTCAAGATACTGGCTCTCGTGCAGGAACATACCGTACCAGTTGGCCACCTGGTCTTTCCAATACTGCTGCCACTTGCTTAGAGTTGACTTCTCCAGCAAGCGGTGAGCCTCGATAATCAGCTTGGGCGCGGCGGCCTCAAAGCCCACACGTCCCTTTATACCTATTATAGTGTCGCCCACATTGCAGTCGCGCCCGATGCCATAGGCTGCGCCAATCTCCTCTATCTTCTGTATGGCCTTCACCTTGTCGTCGAACACTTCGCCGTTGACGGCCTTTATCTCTCCACGGTCGAACGTTATCTTCAGCAGCGACTCCTCTTGCTTGGTGACGTGCTTGAGGTAAGCCTCTTCTGGCAGTCCCTGCGCAGGGTCGAGCAGTTCGCCTCCACAGATGCTCGTGCCCCAGATACCAACATTGTAGGAATACTTCAGTTTTGTGAAGTCTGCGGTGAAGCCGTGGTCGTTAAGGTAGTCAACTTCTTCCTTTCTCGACAGAGCCTTGTCGCGCGTGAGCGTTATTATCTCAACGCCAGGAGCCATTACAAGGAACGTCATGTCGAAACGTATCTGGTCGTTGCCAGCTCCGGTAGAGCCGTGGGCAATGGCATCGGCACCTATTTCGTTGGCGTAGCGTGCTATGGCGATGGCCTGGAATATGCGTTCCGACGACACCGAGATGGGGTAACAGTTGTTGCGCATCACGTTGCCGAATATCATGTACTTGAGCGACTTGTCGTAGTACTCGTGGGTGACGTCGAGCGTCACATATTGCTTTGCGCCCAGCTTGTAGGCGTTCTCTTCGTTCTTTTGCAGCTGCTCTTCGCTAAATCCGCCTGTATTGGCGCACGCTGCATACACCTCATAGCCGTCCTGTGCAAGCTTCATTACTGTGTAGGACGTATCAAGGCCTCCCGAGAAGGCCACAACCACTTTCTTCTTTGCCATAGTCTTTTTATGTGTTTTTTCTTGTTTTCCTTATTTCCTTTTGCCGTTTACTTGTCGGTGTTCTCGGCGTTCCTTATACGATCTATTACATCCTGGGGCAGCGTCACCGGCAGCTTCTCGTCGGGATGGTCGGCAGGGTCGTAGAGCATGCCGGTGCAGATACAGTAGCGTCGTTCGGTACGGTGCAACACATCCACGTTGATGCAGCCCTCGCATCCGCGCCAGAACGCCTCGTCGTCGGTGAGGTCGGCAAACACCACCGGCAGGTAGCCCAGATGGGTGTTCATCTTCATCACCGCCGAACCGCTGGTGAGACTGAATATCTTTGCCTTTGGCCATCGGGTGCGTGCCAGTGTGAACGTGAGGTCTTTGATGTTTTTGGCCACGCCCCGGTGGCGGAAGTCGGGCGAAACAATCAGTCCCGATGTGGTGACATACTGCTTGTTGCCCCACGTCTCAATGTAGCTGAAGCCCGCAAAGCGGTCACCACACAGGGCTATCACGGCCTTGCCCTCAATCATCTTTGTGGCCACGTACTCGTGAGTACGCTTGGCTATTCCTGTGCCGCGCACCTTGGCTGCGGCTGCCATTGTCTCAAGGATGGTGTCTACATAGCCCTCATGCTGCGGGCCGGCCACCATAACTTTAATCTCTTCCATTTGCTTTTATTGGTTGGCGTGGCACACGGTTTTGCGCCCATTGCCACGCTCTTTCTGCATAGTGCGTATATAAGCTGTTTCCGTTCCCAACGTTATCCGTATCGTACGTCAGTTTGCCCCAAGGTCGGGCACCACCTTTTCCAGTGCGCTCACCACGTCGGCTTCCGAAGCCTCCTCCTTTACCACAATCATTATGGTGTCGTCGCCGGCAATGGTTCCGAGAATGTAGGGTATATTGCCCGAGTCTATGTTGTAGGCTATGCTGCTGGCGTAGCCGGGACGCGTCTTTATCACACCGATATTGCCCGAGAAGTTTATCGAAAGGAAGCCCGGCACCCGCAACATCTCCTTGATTTGCCCTGGTGTGGTCACGCGCTTGTACATTGTTATATTAGGCAACACATACACGTAGTTGCCACGCATACTGGCGGCTTTGGCCACCTTCAGTTGCTTCAAGTCGCGGCTCAACGTGGCCTGTGTCAGCATAAAACCCTCTTGGCGCAATGCGGCAAGCAGCTCTTCCTGGCTGCCAATCTCACGGCTCGACACTATCAGGCGTATGGCTTCCAGTCTCTCCTTCTTGGTCTTTTCTTTCATTTCGTTGTGTATGTTTATGCGCTTAATGGGTGACAAAGGTAGTCGTTTTTATGCAAACATACAAGTTTTGCTGCATATTTTTGCGATTTCCCCTATGCATGGAATATACGGTTTTCCCAGACCAACGGCACGCATAGCCTTCATTCCTGACGACAACCTCCATGTATGGGCTGTTTCAATGGGCAACATCACTATGAGGAGCACCGAAACAGCTCAACAGTTGATTGTTCTACAACCGGAGCCTCGGAGAAAAAACAGGACATTCCCGACTCAAAAGCCGGCAGGGTTTCCACCCAAAGACAGGTAACTTTCTTTTGAGACGAAACCCGAGCGCATCCCGAACGCATCCCGAAGGCATCCCGAACCAATCTGACGTTCCATAAATTGTGAAACGGAGCCGTTTGGCTCGCAAAAAGAATAGTATTTCTCAGTCATAAAGCGTTCGTAGAAAAACTTACAAAACCGTGGCTTGGTTTTTCCAACGCATCATTTGATAAAATGCAAGTCTTTCTGGCTTTTGTCTTTCACCAGATACGGTTTTCGGCAAATAATGCGTAACTTTGCAACCAAATGTTCAAAACCAAGCACAAAAGGTCATTTCCATGGCACATGGCTGTCGTGGTTGCCGCCGCACTAACGATGTTGTCGTGCAGCAGCGGGCAGCCTCACGACCAAGCTCCAAGTATCGACACCATACCCGAAATGGTGTTGCAGATAAAGAAATGCTCCAAACTCTACACTACAGAGTGCAAGATACACAAGATTGTAACCCACGACGACCAGGTGACGGTGAACGGCAAAATATTCAACCACGACTACAACATCAACTTGCCGCTCGGCGAACGCAAGGTGGCCATACCCATCGACGCCACGGCGAAGGCATACATAGATTTCTCCACATTCTCGCGCGACAACGTGAGAAAACGGGGCGACAAGATAGAGGTGATACTGCCCGACCCGCGCATAGTGGTGACAGCCACAACCATAGACCACGACATGGTGAAACAGCATGTGCCCATACTGAGGCAGAAGTTCAGTTCCGAAGAACTGTACAACTACGCCCGTCAGGGGCGCGAAGCCATAGTGAAAGACATTCCGCAGCTGGGGCTTATAGCCCACGCCCAGGCCGATGCGGCCAACATCATCATACCCATCATAGCCCAAATGGGATACAAGGAAGAAAACATCACGGTCACTTTCAAAAAGGACTTTACACCCAAGGAGATAGTGTCTATGATAGAAAACGCAGACATCGAGAATGGCAAAAAGCGATAACTCCACAAACAAGCGAGGCGGATGGGTGTCGGCACTATTGCGCACACGGCTGACGCTGGCGGCTATCGGACTGATAGCCGTAGCGGTTGCGGCGTGGATGTTGGTGCGCTCCACACGCCACGACAGCCTGACCATAACCAAGAGCGACAAGATAAACGTCACGCCAATGCAGATACGCTCCATAGAACGCATCGGCGAGTGGGAATTCCTTTCCATTGCCGACGAGGAGCTTGTCGACACCGTCCGCCGGGGAATATTCTCCGATGACCAGCTCGCCAACATCTACTACGGCATACTCCGCATCGGCATAGACCTCGGCAAGGCTCCCCAAGGATGGCTTCAAGCACGGGGAGACAGCATTGTGGCGGTGCTGCCTCCAGTACAACTGCTCGACGAGAATTTCATTGACGAGACGCGCACCAGACCGTTTTTGCAGACCGGCGACTGGACTCCGTCTGACCATGCCGCCCTCTACAACAAGGCGAGGCGCACCATGAAGTCGAGGTGTCTCACACCTTCGGTTTGGCGCAGCGCCGAGCACAACGCAGAAACGCAGATAGCCAACCTTCTGCGCGCCATGGGATTTAACAACATAAGAGTGGTAACGTCGCACGAAAGTGCGGAGAAATGAACACAATCTATATGATGGATGCACTAAACACGTTTTTCATGGAGCTGAGCGATTTTTTGTGGGGCTGGCCCATGATAATTCTCCTTCTTGGCACGCACTTGTTTCTGACCATACGGCTGCGTTTCCCGCAACGCAAGATATTCACAGCCATACGCCTCTCGGTAGAGCGCGACAAAAACAGCAGCGGCGACGTGTCGCAGTTCGCAGCTCTTGCCACGGCCCTTGCCGCAACCATTGGCACAGGCAACATCATTGGAGTGGCCACAGCGGTGGCTTTGGGTGGACCCGGAGCCGTATTGTGGTGTTGGCTCACCGGAGTTTTCGGCATAGCCACAAAATACGGCGAGGCTCTTTTGGCCATCAAATACCGTGTAAAAACCAAAAACGGCAAGATGCTTGGCGGTCCGATGTATGCACTTGAGCGCGGACTGGGATGGAAGACTATGGCCATACTCTTTGCCGTATTCACCACCATAGCCTCGTTTGGCATAGGCTGCACGGTGCAGGCCAATGCAATATCCACTCTGGCAAGCAGCACCTACGGAATATCGCCCTATGTCGTGGGAGTGGCCTTGGCCGCCCTTACCGCCGCCGTGGTGCTGGGAGGCGTAAAGAGCATATCCCGTGTGTGCAGCACCCTCGTGCCGTTCATGGCCATGTTCTACGTATTGGGATGCATATACATACTGTGCATCAACCACCAATACCTCTGGCAAGCCATTGCAACCATCTGCACATCGGCATTCTCTCCACAGGCAGCGGGAGGAGGCTTCGTAGGTTCCACGGTCATCATGGCCGCACGCTTCGGTATTGCGAGAGGACTGTTTTCCAACGAATCAGGACTCGGTTCGGCTCCGATAGTCGCAGCAGCAGCCAAGACAAAGAACCCCGTGCGCCAAGCCCTCGTATCGTCAACCGGAACATTTTGGGACACAGTTGTAGTGTGCGCCCTCACCGGACTGGTCATCGTGAGCAGCGTCATAGCCTATCCCGACATTTCTTCCGACAACGGGGCGGAGCTTACCAAGGTGGCTTTCGGCAAGATACCGTACATCGGCGCACCCATGCTTAGCATAAGTCTGTTCACATTCGCCTTCAGCACCATACTCGGATGGTGCTATTACGGCGAGCGCACGATGGAATACCTCACAAGCAAGCGTTGGACTTATGCCTACCGCATGCTCTACATAGTCGCTGTGTTTGCCGGAAGTGTGGCCAACCTTGCCGTGGTGTGGAACGCCGCCGACTGCATGAACGCCCTGATGGCCATACCGAACTTGTTGTCGCTGATATTCCTCAACGGCGTGATTGTACACGAAACCAGAAAGTACCTGTGGCGCGACCGGCTTGACAGAGAGATGTAGTCGGCTGAACGCATCGTCTGCACTTCACCCTTTCCTCAGGACCTATATGGGAGAACCTTATTAAGTAGGTGTTTAAAATTATTTGATACGGATATTCTCTTTATTTTTGGCCGTATGTTCGGTTTGAAGAGGGAGTGTAGAGGGTTACACGACCGATGAAAACCGGGCATACAGGCAAAAATAAAGTGCAGAGACAGGTCAAAGTACAATAGACATTTGCTGATGTATACTTATGTACTCTAAGTTTGCAGAAGATTGCGGCGAAGCCGCATAATATGCAAGAAAATTGAGT